>SGZC01000003.1 GCA_004213605.1 Flavobacteriales bacterium | reverse complement strand
TATGAGATTGTTTACCCTTTTTATTTTTAGCTTGGTGATAATAAAAAATTTGAAATAATAATCTTGTAAAATCTTCATAGGAATAACGAAAAAAATCAATATTAATTATCTTTAAATATTTTTTTAGTTCATCTCTATCATTAATAGATTGATAGTAAAATAAGCACATTAAATAATACATATTTAAGTGCTCTTTTTGATAGGTAAAAGTAGAAATTCTATTGGTCTCTACAATTTTTATGAGTTCTGCCATCAAGTTAATATTTTTTGAATAAATAGCAGTTATAAAAAGCTCATATAAATAGTCAATATAAATTTGTTGTTTTTTGGAATGAAATTTTATGTAGTTAGTTAAATTAACTTCCGTTTTTTGACCAGGGGAATTTAAATAACTTAAAGATAATAAACGGCTACATAAAATAGGATGGAATTCTTTACTGTATGCTTGTTTGTCAAAAGTATATTGAATTTTTTTTTGATTTAGAAAATTTTTTAACTGAAGAATAGCGCTGCTAAAAATAGTCATGTCTTCACTTACTCTGTTTTTTAAGACAATCTTCGCCCATTTTCCATAATATCCATTGAGATTTGAGTAATCCACAAAACTAGAGTAAACACCGATTACAAAATTATAGTTTTTTAATAAAATATAGTTCTTGTCCATCGGGGTTTTTCTTAAGAGTAAACCAGTAGAATTGCCAATTAATAAAATATCGCTGTAAGAAAAAGTGTTAAACTCCATTTCTTTTTGGTTAAATATATCGTTTAGGATATCATATTTTTTATTGTAAATCAATTCTCGAATTAATATGATTATGAAACTCACAAAGTCCTCAGGGGTTTGTTTTATTTTTTTTACTAAGGAAACGATTTCTTCTTTTTCTTCGTTGTATAAGGCTTTGTAAATGTTTTTAGATAGGTTTTTTCTTCCACTAAATGAATAGGTTTGCGTGAAATGCACATAATTTTTAAACCCAATAAATTTCGATAAAATATCTAACGTTTTTTTAGTTGGCTTTACTTTACTGGAAACACCAAAAAATCTTCGAATCGTATTGTAGCTTATTTCATAGTCTATTGTTTCTTGCACAGCATGGGCCAATAACTCAGCATCACCACGATTTTCAATATTTTGCCCTAACTTAAGTTCAAGTTCCTTTTTTAATAAATCTACCAATTATTCTTAGTATGTATCAATTATGTGTCAATAATACCATTTTTTTTATAATTTTGAGTTAGACTATAGCTTAATTCATTTTTTAGATGTTATTAACAAACAGTTATCAGTAAAATTTTAGATAGATTTTCTTAACAACTAACTAATCAAATTAAAGCTGATAATTTTAATTTCCTGAAGAATTTCAGTTTTTTTCTTTCAAACGCTTTATCGTACAAATAGCTAATTTATCTAAAACAAAAAAAACAATAGACAATCAAAAAAAAACTATATTTGATTGTACCATAACATAAGTAGGTTAAGTTCATGGTAGATTTGGAGAAAAAAAAGGTAAACATAATTTTACCTTTTTTTATGCACCAATTTTTTTAGAATCCATATGGAAGCGCTTACTTGTTTGCTAAATATCTCCTCGAGACCTCGTCCCAGTTGATAACATTAAAAAAAGCGTTCACATAATCGGGTCTTTTATTTTGATAATTTAAATAATAGGCGTGCTCCCACACGTCCAATCCTAGAATAGGAGTTCCTTTACATCCAACGCCAGGCATTAAAGGATTGTCTTGATTTGGCGTCGAACAAACTTCAAGTTTCCCACCTTGATGAACACATAGCCAGGCCCAGCCAGAGCCAAAACGTGTTTTAGCAGCAGTAGAAAATGCAATTTTAAATTTTTCAAAATCTCCAAAAGAGTCATTAATTGCCTCTGCTAATTTTCCAGTTGGTAATCCTCCTCCGTTTGGCGACATGACCTCCCAAAAAAGACTGTGGTTATAAAATCCGCCACCATTATTTCTGACTGCGCTATTACTCATATCCATAGTTGCTAGGATATCCTCTATTGATTTCCCCTCTAACTCGGTCCCTTCAATAGCTACATTTAAGTTGTTGGTATATCCTTGGTGGTGCTTCCCATGATGAATCTCCATAGTTCTTGAATCAATATTAGGTTCCAATGCATTGTGCGCATAAGATAATTTAGGTAAGGTAAATGACATAATATTTATTTTTAAGTTTTCTAATTATGCTCAAAAATATATAATTAAAAGCGGAATCCATAAAATTGAAATAATTTGATTCTTATAACACTATAAGTTATTCTAATCTTACGACTAAAAAAACAGGATTTTAATTATATTAGCACAAAGCAAACCGTTGACAAAATCATCATCATTTTCTATTTACAGCGCAGCTGCAGGAAGCGGAAAGACTTTTACTCTCGTTAAGGAATACTTGAAAATTATTCTAAAGGCACCAAAAGAAGAATATTACAAACATCTCTTAGCAATCACTTTTACCAATAGAGCCGTAAAAGAAATGAAGGAGAGGATTGTTTCTAATCTTATTTCTTTTTCAGCCCCTTCAATTTTGAAGGACCCTTCAATAATGATTCTTCAGATTACAAAAGAAACAGAATTAAGCGTGGCGTTAATTCAAAAAAAATCAAAAAAAATTTTAAAACACTTATTAAATAATTATTCAAGTTTTAATGTCGAAACAATTGATAGTTTTAATCATCGTTTGATAAGAACATTTGCTAGAGACCTAAAGTTATCTGGAAATTTTGAGGTTAGTTTAGACGTTGAAAAATTATTAAATCAGGCGGTTGATTTATTAATTTCAAAAGCTGGAGAAAACAATGAAGTAACAAAAACGATTATAAAATTTGCTCTCGAAAAATTAGATGAAGATAAGTCCTGGGATATATCAAAAGAAGTAGCAGAAGTGGCAAAATTAATTTTTAACGAAAATTCTTTAACGCATCTTGACGCGTTAAAATCAAATAATTTAAATGATTTCCAAAATTTCCAAAATAAATTACGTAGCAAAAAAGACCTATTAGAAAAAAATATTTCTAAAAAGTCTTCTCTTGTATTAGATCAGATTTTTTCTGCTGAACTAAAACCAGAAGATTTTTTAAGAAAAACACTACCAAACCATTTTGATAAACTTAAAAACGGAAATTACAACGCATACGGAAATAAGCTACTAGAAAATTTACAAAATGGAACCGCTCTTTATAAGGCAAAAGCATCCGCGAAAGTCACTTCAACAATTGATGCTTTAACTCCCTTTTTACTGGAAAGTTACCTACAAGTAAAAGCCTTGGTCTTTAAACATCATTTAATAGTAGAAATATTAAAAAAACTAATCCCGTTATCCGTAGTCAACCTCGTAAATAAAGAAATCGAATTTTTAAAAGAAGATCAAAATATATTGCCGATTTCAGACTTTAATCAATTGATAAACTCAGAAATTAAAAACCAACCTGCTCCTTTTATATATGAGAGGCTGGGAGAATATTATCGCCATTTTTTTATAGATGAATTTCAAGACACTTCACTATTACAATGGAATAATTTGGTTCCCTTGATAGAAAACGCCATTTCGCAACAATATCAAAATGGCCAACAAGGTACTTTAATGTTGGTTGGCGATGTTAAACAATCAATTTATCGTTGGAGAGGAGGACTACCAGAGCAGTTTATGGATCTTATAAACGATGGGAATCCATTTTATTTAGATAAAGAAATAATTAATCTACCAACAAATTTCCGATCCAAAAAAGAAATTGTAGAATTTAATAATGAATTTTTTACGTATGTTTCAAAAAATATGGGGAGTTTGTTTCATCAACAAATTTATAAAAAAGGGAGCCAACAAAAGAGTCAACAAAATAAAGGAGGGTATCTTAAAATTGAGTTTTTGGATTTTAGCGATAAACAAGAAGCAAGTCTTAAGTATTCAAAAAGAGTATTCGAGACGGTTACCGAACTCAAAAAAGAAGGTTATCAAGAAAAGGATATTTGTGTTCTTACTAGAAAAAAAGCAGACGGAATTATCATCAGCAATTATCTTCAAGAAAATAATATCAATGTTGTTTCTTCAGAAACGCTGTTGCTAAAAAAATCTTCAGACGTACGTTTTTTAGTAAATAGCATTTATTTAAGCTTGTTCCAGCATCATGAAGAAATCAAAATTAAGTTTTTAGAATTTTTACACGAGCGCTCTTCATCTATTATGAGCAAACATTGCTATTTTAACTCTTTGATGAACCATGCAAATTTTATTCAATACTTGGATGTGGAGTATAATTTTTCTTTTGACGAAATAAAATTAAAGCCATTATATGACAGCCTCGAATACATCATAAAAAAGTTTGATTTAGATAAAAATGCAGATGCTTATTTGCTTAATTTTATCGATATGGCTTTTGATTTTAGCTTAAAACCCGGCTCCAATAAATTATCCTTTTTAGAGGAGTGGGAACTAAAAAAAGAAAAAGCAAGTATTGCAATTAGTGAACAGGTAAATGGGGTACAATTGATGACTATTCATAAATCAAAGGGGCTTGAATTTCCGGTAGTCATTTTTCCCTACGCAGATTTAGATATTTACAAATTACAGGAGAATATAACTTGGTTTCCATTAAACGAGAAAGAGTTTGGATTTAAAGAATCATTAATTAATTGCGGGATCAACAAAATTGAAGAATTTGGTATAGAGGGAAAAAAAATTGCACAAAAACAACGAGAAATATTAGAGCTTGATAATATTAATTTACTTTATGTAACGTTAACTAGAGCAAAATCTCAATTGTATATTTTTTCTGGGAAGCCAACCCCAATAAACGATAATTTATTAAAGACCTATAACCATTATTTTTGCGAATTTTTAAAAGAAAAAAAGGTTTGGGAAAACGATAAATTTATTTATGAATTTGGCCAAAAACAAGCCAGTCGATCAAATGACTCTCAATTGTTTCAAAACATTATTTCTCCGAAATATCACTCAACTTTAATTAAGGATCTCGATTTGAGTATTTTGTCAAGAGACGCAACATTATGGGCAACTGATACTCAAAAGGCCCTAGACACCGGAACATTAGTTCATGAATTTATGCAAAAAATAGTACGCGAGGAAGACCTAATGTTTGTGATCAATGAGATTAAAGAAAACGCAACATTATCAAATGAAAATAAAGAAGAAATAAGTATCATACTTTCTGAAATCGTCAATCATCCTGAGTTGAATCAATTTTTTTGCTCCTCAGAAATGGTAGAAGTAGAGAAAAAAATAATAACATCTCAAGGGAAAGTGTTAATTCCAGATCGATTAAATATTAATAAAGCCGGAGAAATAATAATAATCGATTACAAAACAGGGAGATATCACAAAAAACATGAAAATCAAATAAATAGCTACGGGTTTGCATTACTAGAAATGGGATATAAAATTTCAGAAAAATTATTAATCTATTGTTCCTTAGAAGAAATTGAGATAAAAAATGTTTAATTTTGGAGCCTTAAAATAAATAGTTATGTACGGCAGTATAAAAGAACACTTTTCCAAAGAAATACAAGAAATAAAAGACAACGGTCTTTTTAAAAAAGAAAGAATTATTACCTCATCACAAGGTGCGGTTATTGAGATCTCCTCTGGAGAAAAAGTGATAAATTTTTGTTCAAATAATTATTTGGGTTTATCTGACAATCCTGAAGTAATTCAGGCGGCAAAAGATACTATGGACACTCACGGTTTTGGGATGTCATCAGTTCGGTTTATTTGTGGAACTCAAGATATACATAAACAATTAGAGCAAAAAATAGCTGATTTTTATCAAACGGAAGACACGATTCTTTATGCAGCTGCTTTTGATGCAAATGGCGGAGTTTTTGAGCCTTTACTTACCAAAGAAGATGCCATTATCTCAGACTCTTTAAATCATGCATCAATTATTGATGGCGTTAGACTTTGCAAGGCTACAAGATATCGCTACAACAATAGTGATATGGATGATTTAGAGCGGCAATTAATGGCTGCCAATAAAAGCGGTGTAAGATTTAAATTAATTGTTACTGATGGGGTATTTTCAATGGATGGTATTGTTGCTCCGTTAGATCAAATTTGTGATTTAGCAGACAAGTATGACGCAATGGTTATGATTGACGAGTGTCATGCTACTGGATTTATCGGAAAAACAGGTCGTGGTACTTTAGAAGAAAAGAAAGTTCTTGAAAGAATAGATATTATTACTGGAACGCTAGGAAAAGCCCTTGGAGGCGCTATGGGAGGGTATACTACCGGGAAAAAGGAAATTATTGAATTGTTAAGACAACGATCCAGGCCATATTTATTCTCTAACTCTTTAGCGCCTGCTTTAGTTGGAGCGGCTATTAAAGTCTTTGATTTGATTTCAAACGATACAAAATGGAGAGATCAACTAGAGCGAAATACAATCTATTTTAAAGAAGGAATGAAAAACGCTGGTTTTGATATTGTTGAAGGTGATTCAGCAATTGTACCTGTCATGCTTTACGACGCAAAGCTATCACAAAAAATGGCAAACTTACTTTTAGAGGAAGGGATTTACGTTATTGGATTTTTTTATCCGGTGGTTCCAAAGGGTAAAGCAAGGATTAGAGTGCAACTGTCCGCTTCACACAATCAAGAACATTTAGACAAAGCGATTCAAGCATTTGTTAAAATTGGAAAAAAACTAGATGTAATTTAAGGCCAGAAAGAGTCTTTTTGGCAATAAAAACAAGCATTTTCTGAAAAATTTTGCGATTTTATTTTTGTTAATAAATTTTAACAACTTACTTTTGCATTAATAACACTTAAAAAAATTTAAACACTCAAATATGAAACATCTAAACATTTTTCTAGTAGCAGCTCTCTTTATTGTGGGAGTTGGTGTATCTAATGCACAGGATAAAAACAATCCTTGGTCAATTGAAGTTGGTGTAAATGCAGTTGATTTTTTCCCAATTGAAATGACTGACGACGGAAGATTTTCAGCGGCTACAAAAGGCGGTATGTTTACCGAATATTTTAACGCAAACGACCACTGGAACTTAATCCCTACTCTTTCTGAAATAAAAGTTGGAAAATACCTAGACAATGGATTTACATTTGCTGTAGCAGGTACTTTCAACAAGATCTCTAAAATAGGTGATGAAAGCGCAAATGATTTATCATATATAGGAGCAGATGGAGAAATTAAGTACAGTTTTAGAGAATTATTAAATGATTGCTGGTTTGCACCTTACATTGGTGTAGGTGGTGGTTATACTTGGTTAGATGACATTGGTTTTGGAACTGCTAACGGACTTTTAGGAGTTGATTTTTGGGTAGCTGAAAATTTAGCTATATCTGCACAATCAACTTACAAGCATTCGTTTGAAGAAAACTACGGAGCCACTCATTTTCAACACACTCTCGGTGTAAAATTTAAGTTTGGAGGAAAAGATACTGACGACGATGGAGTTTACGATTACGAAGATGAATGTCCAGAAACACCAGGTTTACCTGAATTTAACGGATGTCCAGATAGTGATAGCGATGGAATTGAAGATAGAGAAGACGAGTGTCCAAACACTCCGGGATTACCTGAGTTCAACGGATGCCCAGATACAGATGGTGATGGTATACCAGATCATTTAGATGCATGTCCAAATACACCTGGATTGGCTGAGTATAATGGATGTCCAGATACAGATGGAGATGGGGTACCAGACAATGAGGATGAATGTCCTACAGTTGCTGGTCCTAAAGAAAATAATGGATGTCCTTGGCCAGATACAGATGGTGATACGGTTCCTGATCATGTAGACGAATGTCCAGATGTTGAAGGTACTGTTGCGAACAATGGTTGTCCAGAAGTAACAGAGGCTATAAGAAAAGCGTTAAGCTCTTATGCTAAGACCATTTTATTTGATACAGGTAAATCATCTATAAAAACACAATCTGCAGGCGTATTAAATGATATTATTGGTATTATGGAAGAATACCCAAATGCTAGATTTTCAGTAGATGGTCATACTGATAATACAGGTAGTGCTAGTTTTAATTTAACACTTTCAAAAAGTAGAGCTAGTTCTGTTGTAAATTACCTTACTGAAAATGGAATTGATGCTGATAGATTAGATCATAATGGGTACGGTGAAGAAAACCCACTAGATACTAACAAAACCAGTGAAGGTAGAGCTAACAACAGAAGAGTTGAAATTAGCCATATCAAATAATATTTAACCAATATAATTTTATAAAAACGTCCCGATTTATCGGGACGTTTTTTATTTTTATACAATGATTACATTCCTAGAGGAGACCCTTGCAAAAATAAAAGAAGAAACTTCAGCTCTTTCAGAACTTGTAATTATCCTTCCAAGCAAAAGAGCTTGTGGATTTTTGTTAAATCATTTAAAATCCTCTGCAGACAAAACATTTTTTTCCCCAAAAATTAGTAGTATAGAAGAGTTTATTCAAGAGATCTCTAATTTAATGATTATTGATCCTACAGAACTTTTGTTTGAGAGTTACAAAGTATATCTTAAAGTTATTTCAAATCAAGAAAAAGACAGTTTTGAGGTCTATTCATCGTGGGCGACAACTCTCCTTAATGACTTTAATGAAATAGATAGGCACTTAATTTCAACCAACTCCTTTTTTAATTATTTAAGTACTATAAGAAACATCAATCATTGGGGTGTACAAAATGAACAAACTCAATTAGTTAAAAATTATTTAAAATTTTGGAACAGTTTACCCTCTTTTTATGATTTACTCAGAAAGGAACTAATTGATAAAAATCAAGGTTATCAGGGACTTATTTATCGCGAGGCTGCTGAAAATATTGAATATTATAAATCTAATTCATCCAATAAAACACATATTTTTATCGGGTTTAATGCACTTAATACCTCAGAGCAAACAATCATCCAAGAATTACTTGAAGTTGATCAGACAAGAATTTATTGGGATATTGATCAGTTTTTTTATAATGATAAAATACATAATAGCTCTTATTTTATAAGGAAGTATATGTCAACTTGGAGTTTTTTTAAATCAAACCCGATAGTATATATCTCCGACAATTATAGTTCGCATAAGAACATAGACATCATTGAAGCTCAAAAAAATATAAGTCAAGTAAAGTATATAGGCGATTTACTCTCTAAACTAAACATTTCGGAATTAAATCAAACCGCTGTAGTCCTTGCAGATGAAAATTTATTAATTCCTTTACTACATTCTATCCCAAAGAATGTAGAAAAAATAAATATTACCATGGGAATTTCCTTAAAGCAATTCCCAATTACAGATTTTTTTATTTTATTAATTACGCTTCATAATTCTGCAAAGGAACAATACCACTTTAAGGACGTTGTTACAATTTTAAACCATCCAATTACCTCTAAAATTTATCCTGAATCTTCATGTATTATAGAAAGAATTACTGCTAATAATTTAACCTATTTATCAATTGATAAACTGTTAGCTCTATCTAGGGATAAAGAGCACCCTCCTCTCAGATTACTTTTTTCTGGCTGGAATAATAATAGCGCCAGAGGACTCTCCGTTTGTCTTGAAATTATTGACTTCTTTAAAAACACCAATTCGCTCTCTATAGAGAGAGCTGCGCTTTATCAAGTATTTAATATTTTCAAAAAAATAGAGGCTCTTAACAATAAATTCGAACATTTTACAAGTGTAAAAATGTTTCAACAATTATTTTCAGAAATAATAAATACAACAACTATAGATTATCAGGGCGACGCATATAACGGGCTTCAAATTATGGGAGTTCTTGAGACTCGAGTTTTAGATTTTAAAAATATAATAGTTGCCTCTTTAAACGAAGGTGTTTTGCCTTCAGGTAAATCTAGCAACTCCTACATAACCAATGATTTAAAAAAGGAGTACCATCTTCCAACTTATACAGAAAAAGATGCGATCTATACGTATCATTTTTATAGACTTTTACACAGGGCAAAAAATATAACGTTGCTCTATAATAATTTTTCAGATGGATTAAGTACTGGAGAAAAAAGTAGATTTATTTCTCAAATAGAATATGAAGAAAATCCAAGACATAGGATTAGAAAAAGGATTATCAGTGCTGCCATCAACGATCATAAGGCGGAATTAAGAAGCGTAGAGAAAACAGATGATATAATTCAAAAAATTAAACAAATTGCAAAAGAAGGCTTTTCCCCCTCGTCATTAACATCCTATATCAGAAATCCTATAGATTTTTATCTTCAAAGAGTATTGAAAATTAATCAAAATAAAACGGTAGAGGAAACAGTAGCAGCAAATACATTGGGAACAATAGTTCACGATACATTAGAGATTTTCTATAAACCACTAGAAGGTAAAAAATTGAAGTTGGACGCTTTAGAGGCTATGAAAATTAAAATAGCTTTCGAAATTGAAAAACAATTTAAAAAAACCTATAGAGATGGAATCTATGATAAAGGTAAAAATTTAATCGTTTTTGAAGTAGCCAAACAATTTATTTTAAACTTTATCAATTACGAAATCAATGACATTAAAAAGGGGAACGAAATTAGAATACTAAAAATTGAAAGTAAATTAGCATTTGATTTTCCTCCAAACGAGTTGGACTCAGTAATTAGGGTTAAAGGTAAAGTAGATCGAATGGATGAATACAATGGCACTCTCAGGATTATAGATTATAAAACAGGAGTTGTTGAACCAGGTGATTTAGAAATAAGTGATTGGGACACCTTAACCTCAGACTATAAATATAGCAAGGCTCTTCAGGTTCTTGCATATGCTTTAATGACCAATCAAACATCAAACTATGAAAATATAGAGGCGGGGATAATTTCTTTTAAGAGGTTAAAAAAAGGGTTTATTAAATTTACTTATAAGGGAGCTCATAAACAAACTAATATTTCACAAGATGTTCTTGATAAATATACACTTGAATTAAGAAAGTTAATTCTTGAGATTAGCAATAAAGTTATTCCATTCAATGAAAAAGAAGTGTAGTAGATGATAAAAAAAAATTTAATTTTAAAGAGAAAGAATAATAAACCTATTTTGTATGACCTTTTTTATGAGGAGTCTAACACGCCAAAACCTGTAATTATTTTTTGTCACGGATATAAAGGCTATAAAGATTGGGGGGCTTGGAATCAAGTTGCAAAACGATTTTCAGACAAAGGTTTTTTTTTCATAAAATTTAATTTTTCTCATAATGGAGGTACCGTTGAAAATCCAATCGATTTTGATGATCTTGAGGCTTTTGCAAATAATAATTTTACTAATGAACTCGATGATTTAGAAGCGGTTATTAATTTAATTAAGACTAATAAAAGTTTCAATAATGAGCTTGATACATCCAATATCTCTTTAGTAGCTCACAGCAGAGGTGCAGGAATTATTTTAATTAAAGCATCTGAGGATAAGCGAATTAAACGTGTTATTACCTGGGCTGGTATTAGTGATTTTAAATCAAGATTTCAGATAGGGACAGATCATTTTAATGATTGGAAAGAAAAAGGAGTTACGTTTATAGAAAATTCAAGAACAAAACAACAGATGCCTCATTATTTTCAGTTTTTTGAAGATTTTATGGATCATGAGAATCGATTTACGATAAAGTTAGCCGTTAAAAAGTTGAAAATCCCCATGTTAATAATTCAAGGTGCAGCAGATTCTACTGTATTTGAAAAGGAAGCCAGACTTTTACATCAATGGAATCCAAACAGTGAATTAAAAATTATTGACAGTGCGGATCATTCTTTTGGCACAAAGCATCCTTGGAACGACAAAAATTTACCCACAGATTTGCGAAAAGTAGTTGAAAATACAATTGATTTTTTAAATGAATTAGCTTTGTGAGCGTCCCTTTAGTCTTACTTCTATTTTCTTTTTGATAACAGTAAGCCGCTTCATTAAATCCATCAGTTCAGGATCTTTATTTTCTTTGTAGATTTCATTAATACCTAATATAAGCGCTTTCACCTCTCTAGAAGCAACTATCCTATCGCTTGTGGTTTGAAAAGAAAGTTTTCTTGTTTCAAACTCTAGGGCTTTATCTATAATTTCCATAAGGTATTATTTAGTATTACACCGTAAATATATTTATATAAATGAATTAACCAATAATTTATTAATAAAAATTTAGTGGAGTTTTAAAAAATTGAAAAATAAATTATTCGGACGTATTTAATAAATTTGAATAAAATATAGCCACGATATGATTCGATTAGCAAAAGAAACTGAATTATTTGAAATATTATCATTAACTAAAGCTTGTACAACACATATGATTGATCAGGGTATTTTTCAATGGAATGATACTTATCCCTCTAAAGAAGCCTTTGTTAATGACCTCAATAGGAGAGAGCTTTTTGTATTAAAATCCAACCATAAACTAATAGGATGTATGGTATTAACAACTATTATGGATAAAGAATACATCCCTATCAATTGGATTACAAAAAATAATGATAACAGTTTATACCTACACAGATTGGCTATACATCCTAAAAAACAAGGGAGAGGTTATGCTCAAAAAATGATGGATTTTGCCGAAAAATACGCTATCAGTAATAATTATACCTCCATAAGATTAGATACCTTTAGTAAGAATTATAGAAACCAAAAGTTTTACGAAATTAGAGGCTATAAAAGACTCGGTAGTGTTTATTTTCCTAAACAAAGTAAATTTCCCTTTTATTGTTACGAATGGTTATGCAAAAAATAGATATTTCATTTAAAAGAATTCAGCAATTAGCATTACCTGCTATTATTGCAGGAATAGCTGAACCGGTATTGTCTTCAACTGACGCTGCTGTTGTAGGAAATATTTCAGAATTTGGAACTGAATCGCTTGCAGCTGTTGGAATTGTAGGATCCTTTCTCTCTACCATTATTTGGGTTTTAGCGCAAACAAGAAGTGCTATTTCGGCTATTATTTCTCAAAATTTAGGTGCAGGAAACCTAAAAAGGCTTAGGTTTTTTCCAGCACAAGCAATACTATTTAATGTGTTATTGAGTTTTGTAGTCTTATTTTCTACTTATTTTTTTATTGAGGAAATATTTATATTTCTAAAAGCAGATGGAAAAATATTAACGTACAGCAAAGACTATTACTATATTCGAATTTGGGGTTTTCCTTTAACTTTATTCACCTTTGCTATTTTTGGAATCTTTAGAGGGCTTCAAAACACATTTTGGCCTATGATTATAGCATCTTTTGGAGCAATTATAAACATAGGTTTAGATTTTCTATTAGTCTATGGAATTGATAATTTAATAAATCCAATGGGAGTAAAGGGTGCTGCTTGGGCAAGTTTAATCTCACAATTAATAATGGCAATTTTAGCGTTATCTCTTTTGCTTTACAAAACGAACGTTTCCTTAAGATTAAAGCGAATAGTACATCCCGAATTAAAACGATTAGTTACTATGAGTTTTAATTTATTTATTCGATCCATAGCACTTAATATTGCTTTATTGTTAGCTGTCCGCGAAGCAACATCTCTAGGGAAAGAGTATATAGCTGCCCATACGATAGCAATTAATTTATGGTTATTTTCTGCTTTTTTTATAGATGGATATGGCGCTGCAGGAAATATTCTTGGTGGTAGATTATTGGGGGCTAAAATGTATCAAGATCTTTGGAAACTTACCAAACGCGTTAACATTTACAACTTAATGGTTAGCTTACTATTAGTCACTGTAGGAGCGCTATTTTACAATCATTTAGGTCTAATATTTACCAAAGATACCCTTGTTCTGACGACTTTTTCAAGTATTTTCTTTATTGTATTAATTTCTCAACCATTTAACGCTTTAGGATTTACCTTAGACGCTATTTTTAAAGGTTTAGGCGAAATGAAATACCTTCGAAACATATTAGTAGCGGCTACTTTTTTTGGATTTATACCGACACTATTAATAGGGAATTATTTAGATTTAAAATTAAAAGGTATATGGTATGCATTGGTGATTTGGATAGCTTTTAGGGCGGTTGCTTTAATTTATAAATTCAAAGTAAAATATTACCCGTTAGCAAAGAGTGAATAAGTTAATTATGAACAAATTCTTATCATTAAAATAGTATCTTTACCACTTTATTTTCAGGATTTATGAGTAGCACTATCAGAATTACCAAACAATTTTCTTTTGAAGCAGGACACGCTTTATATGGCTATGACGGTAAATGTAAGAACTTACATGGTCACAGCTATAAACTTTATGTAACGGTAATAGGGGAACCTATTTCAGAAGTTAATCATGTTAAATTAGGTATGGTAATAGATTTTGGTGATTTAAAAAAAATAGTAAAAGAAAAAATAGTAGATATTTTTGATCATGCCACCGTATTTAATAAAAACACGCCTCATATTGAATTAGCAAAAGAATTAAAAGACAGAGACCATAATGTGATATTAGTCGATTATCAACCTACAACTGAAATGATGATTATTGATTTTGCGCAAGTTATTAAGGCTGAGTTACCACCTCACATTCAACTTTATTCTCTGAAGCTACAAGAAACAGATAGTAGTTACGCAGAGTGGTTTGTATCTGATAATTCTTAATTACATTTATTATATTTAACCCATGCAAATTCCAAAAGGAAAAAAAATATACTTTTCAAGTGATAATCATTTGGGAGCTCCAACTCTTGAAGCGAGTTTACCACGTGAAAAAAAGTTCGTAAGGTGGTTAGACGAAATAAAAAATGATGCAGCAGCTATTTTTTTATTAGGAGACTTATTTGACTTTTGGTTTGAATATAAAACGGTAGTTCCAAAAGGATTTGTAAGAACTCTTGGAAAACTTGCAGAAATTTCTGACAGTGGGATTCCTATTTATTTTTTTGTTGGGAATCATGACCTTTGGATGAAGGATTATTTTGAAAATGAATTAAACATCACAACATATCACGATATAAAAGAATTTTCTTTTAATGAGAAATCTTTTTTAATTGGTCACGGAGACGGAAAAGGGCCTTATGATAAAGGCTATAAAAGAATGAAAAAAATATTCGCATTTCCATTTTCAAAATGGCTCTATCGTTGGTTGCATCCAGATATTGGCGTAAGATTAGCACAATATTTATCAGTAAAAAACAAATTAATATCTGGAGATGAAGACAAAATTTTTTTAGGCGATCATAAAGAATGGCTTGCCCTCTACGCTAAAAAAAAGTTAGAAACCAAGCATTTTGATTATTTTATATTTGGTCACAGGCATTTACCTCTGGAAATTAAAGTTGGCGATAACTCTACTTATTTCAATCTAGGCGATTGGATAAATCATTACACCTATGGGGTGTTCGACGGCACTGAATTTTGCTTAAAAAAATATTAAATGCTAGAAAACCGAATGTATAACCTTTCTGAAATGCCATGGATTCTTATTCCTGGCTTATAATTTTGCTTGTTATAAAATCATCTCTCTAGTGGCTCTATCGGTTGCTAGTTATTAAATTCAACATTTATTAAAATTATAATTTATGAAAAACATTATCGTTTTAGGGGCTGGCATGGTAGGGAGCGCTATTGCAATTGACCTTTCAAAAAAATACAACGTAAGTCTTACAGATTTCAATCAAGATGCTTTGATGAAAGCATATCAAAAATCTAGTAACCTTAAAACTTTTTTACTAGACGTCACCAAGAAATCGATCTTACAAAAAACTATTAAAGATTTTGACTTGGTAGTTTGTGCGGTCCCAGGATTTATAGGGTTTGAAACTCTAAAGTCAATAATTGAAGCAGAAAAGGATGTGGTAGACATCTCCTTTTTTTCAGAAAATTCATTAGAATTAGACGCCTTAGCAAAAGAAAAAAATATAACAGCTATTGTAGATTGTGGTGTTGCTCCAGGTATGGATAATATTATTTTAGGGTATTATAATGAAAAAATGAAGCTTACTGATTTTGAATGCCTAGTTGGAGGACTCCCCAAAGTAAAAAAGTGGCCTTTTTGTTATAAGGCACCCTTTTCTCCTATAGATGTTATCGAGGAATATACTCGCCCAGCTCGATATATTGAGAATGGAGAAATGATTACAAGAGAAGCGCTTTCAGATTGTGAATTTGTAGAATTTCAAGGCGTTGGTACCTTAGAGTCTTTTAATTCAGACGGCTTACGATCTATAATGTTTACCATGCCCCATGTTAAAAACATGAAAGAGAAAACCTTACGATATCCTGGACACGTAGAATATATTCAGGTACTAAAGAAAAGTGGTTTTTTTGACACTACAAAAATAGAAGTTAATGGCAATAAAGTGTCGCCTCTAGACGTGACTAGTAAAGTGTTATTTAATGAATGGAAATTAGGCGATACCGAGGAAGAAATTACCGTGATGCGAATAACGCTAAAAGGCAAGAATTTAGCAGGAAAAACGGAAGAGATTGTCTATACATTACACGATCAATATTGTAAAGAAACAAATACTTCTTCAATGGCCCGAACTACAGGCTATACTGCTGCAGCTGCAGCCAATATACTTTTAGAAAACAAGTTTTCAGATAAAGGAGTATTTCCTCCAGAATTGGTTGGGAAACACGAAACGTGTTTTTCTTATTTTCTAAATTATCTAGAACAAAGAAATATAGTTTATAAAAAAAAGTCTAAAATACTTGAATAGTTTTTTATCAAAAAACCTCAGTTCAAGTTATTTACTATTTATATTTGAGTAATGAACAAAGCCTTATTGCTTGACGTAAACAATTTATCTATTTCTTTTGGAAACACTAAAAATAGTGTTGAGGTAGTACACCGTATTTCTTTTCATATTAACAGAAATGAAATACTTGGCGTTGTAGGCGAATCTGGCTCAGGAAAGTCAGTGACCGCAATGACAATTTTAGGCCTTTTACCAAAAAAAGAAACGTTACTAGACGGTGAATTGTTGTTTGAGGGGAAAAATTTATTGAGACAAACCCATGAAAATTTAAGAAAGTTAAGAGGAAGCAAAATTGCTATGATATTTCAGGAGCCAATGACTGCATTAAATCCTTCTATGACATGTGGGGAACAAGTTTCGGAGATTATCAGGTTACACTTAAAACATCCTAAATCAAAAATAAAAAAAGAAGTTATTTTATTATTTAATAAAGTAAAGCTACCCCGCCCAGAGGAGATTTACAATAGTTATCCTCATCAAATAAGTGGAGGGCAAATGCAGCGAGTAATGATTGCTATGGCAATAGCCTGTAAGCCAAAATTATTGATTGCCGACGAACCTACAACCGCTCTTGATGTCACTGTTCAAAAAGAGATAATTGTTCTTTTAAAAGAAATTCAAAAAGAGACTAAAATGAGTCTACTTTTTATATCTCATGATTTAGGGTTGGTTTCACAAATTGCAGATCGAACGTTAGTTATGTATCAAGGTAATATTGTTGAAGAAGGGACTGCTCACGAAATCTTTAAAGCTCCAAAAAAAGGATATACAAAAGCTTTGATGTCTGCTCGCCCTGGATTAAAAGGAAGACTGAAAGTACTGCCAACCATTCACTCAATAACTAAAAAAGAGTTTGTACCTGTAAAAATAACACCACAGGAAAGAGCATTTAAACATAAAAAAATATATATTAAAACACCTATTTTAGAAATTTTAAACGTAAAAAAAGAATATTATTCTGATGTTGGATTTTTCAATAAAAAGAAAATAGTTAGAGCAGTTGACGATGTAAGCTTTAAATTATTTGAAGGAGAAACTCTAGGATTGGTTGGAGAATCTGGATGTGGAAAATCAACTCTAGGTAGGGTTATATTGCAACTAGATAAATCAACGAGTGGGAGTATCAAGTACAGGGGAAAAGAACTCACGACGTTATTGCCTAATGAATTAAGAAAACTTAGAAAAGATATTCAGCTTATTTTTCAAGATCCTTATTCATCACTTAATCCGAGGATGGTAGTAGGAGAGATAATTTTAGAACCTATGCGAGTGCATCGAATAGGGAATAATGATCGAGAAAGAAAAAATAAAGTTATGAGTATTTTAAAAAGCGTAGAATTGGACACGAGTTTTTTTAATCGATATCCACACGAATTATCTGGAGGACAAAGACAACGAGTTGGTATTGCAAGAACCATTGCTATGGAACCAAAGCTGATTGTATGCGATGAATCAGTATCTGCCTTGGACATATCGGTTCAAGCTCAAGTACTCAATTTATTAAATGAGTTGAAAGAAGATTATGGTTTCACTTACATTTTTATATCTCATGATTTAGCGGTTGTTAAATTTATGGCGGATCAACTCTTGGTTATGAAAGATGGAAAAATTGAAGAAATTGGCGATGCAGATGAGATTTATGCAAATCCCACTAAAGAATATACTAAAAAATTAATTAAAGCAATCCCAAAGGGAATTTGAGATCAACGATTCAGAAAACTTTATTTAAATTTAACAGAAATTATTAGACGGGTATTCAAAGACCATATTTCCTCTATTAAAGTTTTAGAAAAACTAGATATGACCTACTGGGAACAAGATTTTTTTAAGAATACTGAAACATTGGTGTACTACAGAATTAGGAAAAACGACTACATAAAAAAAATTAGTTTTTAATCCATTTAGAGTTATAGGAAGCAATCTTATTACTAATAGTTATAAAATAAATACCTTTAGATATTCCTGAAACATCAATAACTGTATTTGAAATAAAATCGGAGGTATACACAGCAGCACCTGTTACAGATATTATCGTTAGGTTATACGTTTCTGAATCATTTAATGCTTTTAAAGAAATAAAATCATTCGATGGATTAGGATAAACAGAAAAAGGGAAATCATTATCAAACTCACTTAAACCAAGAGACTCACAATCACTACTTTCATCGAACAAAATCTGTAATTCTGTAATCGGCTCTATTTGATCATTACTTCCGGTTCTAACAGATAATAAAAAAGAAGGATCTCCAAATGTATCTGAAGGTTGTGCAACTTTTACAAAAGCAAACAAAGATGAAGTTCCATTATTTGTACAACGAAAATCAGCACCAACAATGTTAGCACCTTGTAATGCCCCCATTAATTTACACGCAAGATCACCTTCGGTATTTAAAAACCCGTCTTCCATACCATTCAATACTTCTTCTCCTAATAAAATATTTCCTTGAATAGAATAATTTGGTCCTGTAATGTCATTTTTATAGTCATCAGTAGCAACACCTGTATAAGCAGCTGTTTCAATATTTTTTCCAACTTTACCAACAATTCCATACTGCCTAAATTGAGGTTGATTTTGAACATCGTTGTTAATTAACCATTCAATTATTTCACTTGGCGTATATCCTTCGTTCATTCTCGCCCTTGCGTTTGCTTGATTTGCAGGTATATAATATGCTTGTGAATTTATAGCCCCAAGACCAGGAAATAATTCTCCTAAAAAATCATCTGTTGGAAGATTGTTAGCATCTAAGTCAACACAAGAAGCTCCGGCACTACCGACCTCTCCTGTAATTGGATCCATGGCAACTATTGAAAACGTATCTTGACTAATTCCATTTATAATACCTATGATCATATATAGTATACTTAAGGTAATATTTCTCATATCTATTTTTTTAAAATTTTATTTCCGGGATGTCGCCTTCAATTATAAGATTCCCCTCAGTAGCATTTTTAATTTCTTCTATACTCACACCAGGTGCTCTTTCTAAAAGCTTGAACGAGTTATTGACAATTTCTAATACTGCAAGATTACTTACTATCTTTTTTACACAATTAACGCCTGTCAAGGGTAAGCTACATTTTTTTAATAATTTAGAATCACCGGCTCTATTGGTGTGCATCATTGCTACAATAATATTTTCTGCAGAAGCTACTAAATCCATAGCCCCTCCCATTCCTTTTACCATTTTACCGGGAATTTTCCAATTGGCGATATCGCCATTTTGAGATACTTCCATCGCACCAAGGATTGTTAAGTCAACATGTTGACCTCTAATCATTGAAAAACTCATAGCAGAATCAAAAAAAGAAGCTCCGGGCAATGTCGTAATAGTTTGTTTCCCTGCATTAATTAAATCCGGATCTTCCTCACCTTCAAAAGGGAAAGGTCCCATACCTAACACACCATTTTCACTTTGAAAGTCTACTTCGATATCTTTTCTTACAAAATTCGCCACTAAAGTTGGAATGCCTATTCCTAAATTTACATAGTAGCCATTCTTAACTTCTTTTGCTATTCTTTGAGCAATTTGTTCTTTACTTAATGCCATTAGTTTCGATTTCTTACCGTTAATTGTTCTATCCTTTTTTCATACCTATTTCCTTGGAATATTCTTTGAATAAAAATTCCAGGGATATGAATTTGATTGGGATCAAGAGATCCAACAGGAACCAACTCTTCCACTTCAGCAACTGTAATTTTTGCAGCTCCACACATATTTGGATTAAAGTTGCGCGCACTGCCTTTAAATATCAAATTACCAGCAGCATCTCCTTTCCAAGCTTTTATAAAAGCGAAGTCAGCGTTAAAAGCATATTCTAACAGGTGCATTTTCCCATTAAACACTCTACTTTCTTTACTTTGTGCGACTTCAGTACCATAACCTGCTGGTGTATAAAAAGCAGGAATCCCGCTTTGAGCTGCACTACAACGTTGAGCCAAAGTTCCCTGAGGAATTAATTCCACTTCTAATTCTCCACTTAGCATTTGTCGCTCAAACTCTGCATTTTCTCCAACATAAGACGAAATCATTTTTCGAATTTGTTTTTTCTGAAGTAATAACCCCAAACCAAACTTATCGACTCCTGCATTATTTGAAATACAAGTAACATCTTTAACATTTAATCGCACCAGTTCTGCAATAGCGTTTTCTGGGATTCCGCTTAATCCAAATCCCCCTAACATAAATGTCATACCGTTTTTTACACCTTGACAAGCTAATTGAACATCAGAAACAGTTTTATTAATCATAGCTAAAATGTTTTTATTTTTTATATTTTTTTGAGTTAGATTCAAATAACAAGTAAGGAATCCCAATAATCATAGCGGTCCAAAAAGCATAATTTGGTAGAGCCCAATTTTCAGTTATGTTCCCCACAAGAAGTCCTAGTATTATAATGAACCCCATTCCAAACATAACATTCTTAAAAACAGTTGCGATTTCTTCAATATTATATTTTTCTTTTTCTTCTTTTGACATGGTATTGTAACCAGCTATGAGGAAATACATTTTTCCATATTTTATTAAAATTCCAAAAACAATAAATAAAATCGCAGTTATCAACATATTTTTTTACTTATTAAAGTTATTGCAGGCCTTAAATTAAAACTCATCTTGATATTCATTTTCTATTACCTGTTGACTTTCTTTCCACTTTTCACAGTCTGTCTCGATAGAAATCACCTCTGGAGCCGTAAAGTCTTCTTTTGAAATTTTGAGGTTTTCATTGTTATAGCAATCTTTCATATAATTTGCCCAAATCGGAAGTGCCATAGAAGCACCTTGACCATAAGCGATTGTAGAAAAATGAGTAGAACGATCTTCACCTCCAACCCATACTCCAGTTGCTAAATTTGGAACGACCCCCATGAACCAACCATCACTTTGGTTTTGAGTAGTTCCTGTTTTACCAGCAATAGAATTTGTGAATTTCCAGGGGTATCCAGTTATAATGTCCTTGTAAACAGGAATGTTTAATGCCCAGTCTGATCTTAATCGCTGACCAGATCCGGATTGCGTAACTCCTTCCATCAAACTTATCGTCACGTAGGCCGCCTCTTCGCTAAGAACGTCTCTAGCTTCTGGAATATGTTGAAATAAAACAGTACCATTTTTATCTTCAATTCTAGTGATTAAAGAGGGCTTAATGTAAACTCCTTGATTGGCAAAAGTACTATACGCACCTACCATTTCATACAAGGATACATCAGGAGTTCCTAATGCAATGGAGGGCACCTCTAATATTTTTTTTGTATCAACACCCATTTTACCAACTAAATCAAGTACAGGTTTTGGCCCAACTCTGTCAATAAGTCTTGCGGTAACCGTGTTTACGGATTGCGCTAATGCAGCTTTTAGAGTCAACATTCCACCATACTTATCGCTTGAATTTTTTGGCGTCCAAGGTTCATTTAATCCATATTTCCCTACTTCGATGGTATGTAAAGTATTTGGCAAGGTATCGCAGGGCGACATGTGCATTTGGTCAATTACGGTTGCATAGACAAAGGGTTTAAAAGTAGAGCCAATTTGGCGCTTTCCTCTTTTCACCATATCGTATTTAAAATATTTATAATCGATTCCTCCTACCCAAGCTTTTACTTCGCCTGTTTGAGGTGTCATGGACATTAACGAGGCTTGAAGGATTGACTTGTGATATCTTATGGAGTCCATAGGGGTCATTAGAGTGTCAATATCTCCACCCCAGGCAAAAATCTCCATTTTAGTTTTTTTATAAAAACTTGCCCTTATCTCTTTCTCAGACTTCCCTTGTTTTTTCATTTCCCTCCATCGATCACTCCTTTTCATTGCAGATTTTAAAATAAAATCAACTTCTTCGTCGGTTACTTCTCTAAATGGAGCTAAATCATTGTCTTTATTTTGCTTGTCAAATTCGTTTTGAAGATTTCGCAGATGTCTATTAACAGCGTTTTCAGCGTATTCTTGCATTTTAGAATCTATCGTAGTATAAATTTTTAGGCCATCACTGTAAATATTGTATTTTGAACTATCTGCTTTTGAATTTTTCTTACTCCAGTTATGCATAAAATTTCGAGTGTATTCTCTAAAATAGGTAGCAATTCCTTTGTCGTGTCCTTGAGGAGTAAATTTGATATCTAGTTCAGTATTTTGGATAGAATCGCGTAAGTTATCGGAGATAAATTTATATTTTGCCATTTGACTTAAAACAACATTTCTTCTGTTTTTTACTCCCACTGGATTACGAATGGGATTATATAACGACGAGTTTTTAAACATTCCCACAAGAATTGCCGCTTCCGAAATGGTAAGGTTTTTAGGGGCTTTATCAAAATAAATATGAGCAGCAGACTCGATACCAATCGCTTGATTTAAAAAATCATACTCATTAAAATACATAGTTATGATTTCTTCCTTGGTATAACGTTCCTCCAATCTAATAGCAATGACCCACTCTTTAGATTTTTGAAGAATTCTCTCCAGTATATTTTTTGAAGCATTTTCAGTGAAAAATAATTTTGCTAACTGTTGTGTGATTGTGCTTGCACCTCCTTTGCTCCCCAGGAAAGCAATCGCTCTTAAGGTACCTCTCGCATCAATCCCAGAATGATCAAAAAAACGAATGTCTTCAGTTGCTATGAGGGCGTCTACAAGATGCCTCGGAAGTTCATTGAAATTTATAGGAGTTCTATTTTCTTTATAAAACTTTCCGATGGTCTTTCCATCGATAGAAATGATCTCGGTTGCTAGATTTTTTTCGGGATTTTCGAGGCTAGTTTCGTCGGGTAAATTCCCAAAAACGCCCCAGGAAGCTGAAAGAAAAACAATAACAACAGCAAATAAGCCAATACTAAATAGCCCCCAGAACAGTTTGATATTTCGCTTTTGACTAATGGTGTTTTTTTCTTTTTTTGTTCCTTTTTGCTTCGTCATAAATTATTTAAACGTATTTTTTCTACACTGAACCCTACATCAATAATTCCTTTTAGATTTTTAACGCCACTTACAGCCCCGTTATTGCGCATTGCCTGTGATATACTAACCGTGTAGGTTCCTTTTTCATTGAGAAAAACATGCTCTTTATACCACAATTTATTTTCCTTAACATTGCCGATTCCATTTCCCAACCAAGTCCCGTCTGGCTTTGCCATTTGGTATTCTAAGGTGTCGGTAACGATTCTTCCATAAGGAGAATTCATCACAACAATTAAATAAATATTATTGAATTTATAATCGTTGGTATTCCTGAGATTAATAAAAAAATTATAACCTTTCAAGCTATCTAACTCCGGTAAATTAAATGTTACAATTTCATCTTTTTCCCATACACCTGGTAATTCTTTGTTCATGCTAATTATAGTTTTTGAATCGCACGAATAAATCAGTATTAAAAAAAATGAAAACACAAAAAATCTAGACATTCTTTTTACTTTTTTTATTTTGATAAGATTTTTTGTTTCTAGTTTTATTTCTGTTTCTAGAATTCCTTTTTTTGGTATTTTTAGATTTAGGTTTATCAAAACGAGTAAGGCTGTCTTGACCTACAACATTTTCAAATATTTTTGTTTCAGAAATCTTTTCCTCTACAGCATAGTCTTCCAAGCTAGTTATTTTAAGGCCTTTTTTATTTAACTCAATAATTTCATTAGCCTTATCAACGCTAATTTTATGCCAATTCATACCTTGTTTTTCGTAACCATACCACAGAAGTCTTTTAAAAATATCTGATTTTTGGCAAATTGCATTTCCTTTCTCTGTAATTAATTTTATGTCACTTTTAGGAATATCTTTTAACGCATCTAAGTAGGTGTCTAATTCGTAATTTAGACAGCATTTTAGCTTTCCGCATTGACCTGCCAATTTTTGAGGATTTAAAGAAAGTTGTTGGTAGCGAGCCGCAGAGGTTTTCACAGATCTAAAATCAGTTAACCAGGTAGAACAACACAACTCACGTCCGCAGGATCCTATTCCACCAAGCCTAGCAGCCTCTTGTCTAAATCCAACCTGTTTCATTTCGACCCTTGTGCTAAACGCACTGGCAAAATCTCTAATTAATTGTCTAAAATCTACTCGTTCCTCAGCGGTGTAATAGAATGTTGTTTTAGACCCATCACCTTGGTACTCGATATCAGAAATCTTCATTTTTAATCCTAAATGAATAGCAATCTCACGAGATCTTTTTTGAATTTCAGTCTCTTTAGCTCTAACTGTTTGCCAAACATCAATATCTTTTTGTGTCGCTTTTCTATATATTTTTGGGAGGTCTTCTACGTTTACAACTTGGTTCTTCTTTTTCATTTGTACTTTTACCAATTCACCCGTAAGCGTAACAATGCCTATATCATGGCCTGACATTGCCTCAGTAGCCACAATATCACCAATGGATAAAGATAAATTTTCTGTATTTTTATAAAAGTGCTTTCTCCCATTTTTAAAGCGAACCTCTATTCCAATAAATGGTTTTTGATCACCAGGTAACGACATGTTAGATAACCAATCGAAGACGGTTAACTTATTACAGCCATCAGACCCACATGTACCGTTATTTTTACAACCTTTTGGTTGTCCATCAGTCCCAGAACTACAACTTGTACAGCCCATAATTTTATATAAAGCTCCTATTTTTTTATAAGAGACGTCGATTAAACATTACTAAACCTAAATCGGTTCATACTAGGAGTAAAGATATTAATTCTAAACAAACCTAGTTAAGGTATTTTAGTTTTTCTTCTTTTTACTTTTGTACTGCTAACAAAGAAATAGTACATTAGCATATTCACATTTTCAATAAAAAAAAACAGACTAATGAGCAACGAAAAAGACGCAAAATTAAAAGCATTAAAACTAACTTTAGATAAACTAGATAAAACATACGGTAAGGGGACTGTTATGAAAATGGGAGATGCGGCGATTGAAGATATGGAAGTTATTCCAACAGGATCTTTAGGTTTAGATGTTGCTCTTGGCGTGGGAGGTTATCCAAAAGGGAGAGTTGTTGAAATTTACGGACCAGAATCATCGGGGAAAACTACATTGACCTTACATGCAATTGCGGAGGCTCAAAAAAAAGGAGGAATAGCTGCATTTATTGATGCTGAACACGCATTTGATAGATATTATGCAGAAGATCTTGGAGTCGATGTTGAAAATTTAATTATTTCGCAACCAGATAATGGTGAACAGGCACTAGAAATAACCGATAATTTAATTCGTTCAGGGGCTATAGATATTATTGTGATCGATTCTGTAGCTGCACTAACTCCTAAAAGTGAGATAGAAGGTGAAATGGGCGATTCAAAGATGGGACTTCACGCTCGGTTAATGTCACAAGCTTTGCGTAAATTAACAGGATCTATCAGCAAAACAAAATGCACGGTAATTTTTATTAATCAATTGAGAGAAAAGATTGGAGTTATGTTTGGTAATCCAGAAACAACAACAGGAGGGAATGCACTAAAATTCTATGCTTCTGTGAGAATTGATATCAGAAGATCTACCCAAATAAAAAACACAAATAGCGAAGTTTTAGGAAATAAAACAAGAGTCAAGGTTGTCAAAAATAAAGTGGCTCCACCATTTAAGACGGTTGAATTTGATATTGTTTACGGAAAAGGAATTTCAAAAGTTGGTGAAATTATAGATCTGGGAGTTGATTTTGAAATTATTAATAAGAGCGGTTCTTGGTTTAGTTATGATCAAACAAAATTGGGGCAAGGTAGAGAGGCCGTTAAAAACTTACTTCTGGACAATCCTGAGTTAATGGATGAACTTGAACAAAAAATAAAAGAGGCAATAGTAGAAAATAAATAGTATTTTCTTCTTCTTACGCAACCTATTTGTTCATTGGGTATCTACCCTATGTAGAATCCTTTAGAAGTTGTATTTTTAAATTAATTCAGCATTTTATAAAAGTTTAAGGTACTACGTTTGACATTAGAAGAGCTCATATCAAATTGTAAAAAGCAAGATTTAAAAGCTCAGGAAGAGTTATACAAGAAATTTTCGGGTATATTATTCGCTGTCTGCTTGAAGTATTCTTCAAATTATCAAGAAGCGGAGGATAACTTACAAGATGCTTTTCTAACTATTTTTAAACGCATTGAACAGTTTAAAAGTAGAGGTTCTTTTGAGGGCTGGATGAAGCGCATAACCGTTAATACAGCTCTTCAAAAATATCGAAAGAAAAAAGTTTTTCATCTTTCGAATGAGGAGCAGATTGAAGAAGAAGAGGTTGTTGAAGTAGAGAATAATCAAGTTCCCTTGGATTTTTTATTAGAGATTGTCCAGGAACTACCCAACAGATATCGATTGGTTTTTACCATGTATGTCTTAGACGATTATTCACACAAAGAAATAGCTGATTCTGTTGGAATTTCGATAGGAACTTCCAAATCAAATCTTGCAAGAGCTAGAGGAATTTTGAAAGTAAAAATTGAAGATTATTACCAAAAGAAACAAAAGGATTAAATATTAAAAATATCCAATTGTAGGATAAATGAAAATTAAAAAAAACATAGACGATTTATTCAAGGAAAGCTTTGAAAACCTAGAAGTAAGTCCTTCTCCTGAGGTTTGGAAAAATATTCAAACAAAACTCAAGAAAGAGGATGATCGTAAAGTGATTCCAATTTGGATTAAATTGAGTGGAATTGCTGCTCTTTTAGTTTTGTTTTTTACTATTGGCAATTCTTTACTAAATGACTCACCTAATCAAACAGTTACCCCTATAGTTTTTGAAAATAAACTAAATACAAAGTTTTTAAATGAGACGCTTCAAGAAAGCACCCCCCCCATGGATAAAACTAAAGCTAATGAAGACGATTACGATGCGGGTATAACAAATAAAAACACCACAGAAGTAGGCAATTCAAATTCAAAAGTAATTATAGCGAATCATAAAAAATTTAAAGAATCAGCAAATCCCCAAAACAATTCGGGAGAGCTGAATAATAAAATAGCTACTTCAGAAATAGCCTCCGCCAGACCAGTTTCTACCAACAAATCTCCACAAAAAGATTTTATCAATAAAGAAATCACTGTCGTTACAGCGAATGAGTCTGCCACTGCAGTTCAAAATTCCAACAATAGCAAAGTGGAAAATTCTGAGCAGGAAAAAATAGAAAATAAAAAATCTATTTTTGATGTGATTAATGAAACTCAAGAAGAATCAACTGCTATCATAGTTGATAATTCGCCTGATAACCGCTGGGAACTTATTCCTAATATTGCCCCAGTATACTACAACACACTTAGCGAGGGCTCTTCAATAGATCCTATGTTTTCTGATAATAATAAAAAAGGCGATTTAAATGTTTCTTATGGAATTAAAGTAAGTTATAATTTAAATAAAAGAGTTAGTATTCGCTCTGGAGTTGGCAATGTTAATTTAAGCTACTCAACCACGGGATTGGATATTGGTACAGGCCCCCTTAGTTCAGCTCCAACAACAAGTATTGATTACTATGCTAGGAATAATGTAACGATTGTTGTAGATGAAGGAGCGTTGACAACTCAAAATCCCAACAATCCTTTTGAGAACGTCACCCCAAAATCAACAAATGGCGAAACGTATCTCAATCAAAAGCTAAGTTATTACGAAATGCCTTTAGAATTAAATTATGCCATAATAAATAAAAAATTTGGAATCAACGTCATAGGTGGATTTAGTACCTTAATACTCGGTAATAATGAGATTTCTGTCGAAGCGGGAGATTTTAATGAAGTCCTTGGTGAGGCTAGTAATTTATCACCTCTAAGCTTTACAACTAATATTGGATTAGGTTTGAATTATAGTTTTTCAAAAAAGTTAATGTTTATTGTCGAACCTATGTTCAAATATCAGCTCAATCCATACACAGATTCCTCTGTTAATTTCAAACCTTATTACTTAGGTGTTTATAGTGGTTTGAGTTTTAAGTTTTAGTTTAGGTTAAGTTAGTTTGGGTTTGTAAACAGCGAACCACTTAAAGAAAAACCATCTTTCGCCATAAGATGGTTTTTTTTATAGCGATGGATTGTTCAATTCATTTAAAATAATAGTACGAGTTTTAGTTTTCAATTCTTTTTTCATTTCTAAGGAATAATTGGTAGTTACTAAAGGGGCATGAATCGTTGCTCTAATTTTACCCGGGCCTCCACTAAAAAAGGTGTATGAAAATCTTTTTTTATTATCGTGAAACGTCATGGGAACAATTGGGATATGATGTTCTATGGCCAATCTAAAAGCTCCATTTTTAAATGAATCTAAAACGATACTTTCATCAAGGGGCACCCCCCCCTCTGGGAATATGCAAATACTATATCCTTGTTTAATTTTTTGTTGTGCGCTTTCGTATACATTTCTTCTACTTTTTGGATCATTTCTGTCAACAAGGATACATGTGCGCTTATAAATAAAACCAAACATAGGAATTTTACTCAATTCTTTTTTGCCTACAAATACAACAGGATACTTAATAATGTATAGCATTAGCATAATGTCTATCATAGAGGTATGATTTGCTACAATCATGTAGCTACTGCCTTTTTTTAATTCGAACTCTTTTTTAATAATAGGTCTGAATCCCATTCCTATTAAAATCATATAAGCCCAGACTCGTGCTATTTTAAAAAAAATAGGATACCATTCCTTTCTTAGTACGCTTGTAAAGAGAAAAACAAAGAGTACGATAATACTTATTGCGGTTAATAAGTAATACCAAATTCGATATAAAAGAATCGCTATATTTTTTAAAAAAAACAACACTTTTCAAAAATAGCAAAATGAACACAATCAAAAAGGTTTAAAAAAATTATCTTTGTGATTACCTTTAACAAAATAGTTCATTTCAAAACATGAACTATTTACTATAAACAAGTAATGTCAAGAATTTTAACTGGGATACAAAGTACAGGAACACCTCATTTAGGAAATCTTTTGGGAGCGATTTTACCTGCCATTAAGTTGGCTAACAATCCAAAAAATGAATCTTTTTTATTTATTGCGGACTTACACTCATTAACTCAAATTAAAGATGCTAAATTAATTCAGGACAATACTTACAGTACTGCAGCAGCTTGGTTAGCATTTGGGTTAAATATAGAAAAAACGGTCTTTTACCGACAAAGTGATGTGCCACAAGTATCAGAATTGTCTTGGTATTTAAGCTGTTTTTTCCCCTACCAAAGATTAACATTGGCACATTCATTTAAAGATAAAGTAGATCGGTTAGAAGATATAAATTCGGGGTTGTTTACCTATCCAATGTTAATGGCAGCTGATATATTATTATATGATGCTAATATTGTTCCCGTAGGAAAAGATCAGCTTCAGCATCTTGAGATGACCAGAGATGTTGTGTCAAGATTTCATAGCAAAATGGGAGAGACGTTTGTTATGCCCGAAGCAAAAGTACACGAAAACACAATGCTCATACCTGGAACTGATGGTGCTAAAATGAGTAAGTCCAAAAATAATATTATCAATATATTTTTAAATGATAAAAAACTAAGAAAACAAATTATGGGAATACAAACAGATAGTGTTCCTATGGAAGAACCTAAAGACCCAAATTCTTGCAATATTTTTGCATTGTATAAGCTTATGGCATCAGAGAGTGAAATAGCAAGTATGAAAGCAAATTACGAAGGAGGTAATTATGGATACGGGCACGCAAAACAAGCTCTTTTTGAATTGCTTATCGAACAGTTTTCAAAAGAAAGAGAAATGTATAATTATTATATGGAAAATTTAGAAGAAGTGGAAAAGGCACTAGAAATTGGTGCTAAGAAGGCTTCAATCATAGCGAATGAAGTACTTGAAAGGGTTCGAAAAAAACTTGGCTATTAAAAATCATATCACTTCAAACATTTTTCCTGGAGTAGGCCGTATTACTCCCTTTAATTCCAGCGATAATAAAATAGCTGCTAATTTATGAGCTGGAATACTACATTGAATAGAAATGACATCAAGTAGCGCTTTCTTTTTTTCGTTCAAATAATTAAAAACGATGGTTTCGTCATTACTAAGTTCTGCGACTAATTTTTTTTGAGACTGTTTTTGAGTTTTAGTTGTAAGCTCCCAGCCTAAAATATAGATTAAATCTGCAGCACTAGTAATTAAATGAGCCTGTTGTGTTTTAATGAGATTATTGCAGCCAACACTTTGAGGGTCGTTGGCTCTGCCAGGTAATGCGAATAGATCTCTATGGTATGAATTTGCAATATCCGCAGTGACTAGGCTTCCCCCTTTTTTCGCAGATTCAATGATTATAGTTGCTTCTGACAACCCAGCTATAATTCTATTTCTTTTTAAAAAATTATTTTTTTCAAACGAATCACTGCTCCAAAATTCAGTTATGAAGCCACCATTTTTCTTGACGCTATCCACATATTTAGTATGAAATTTTGGATACATTTGGTTGTGACCATGAGCAAGGCAAGCGATGGTTTGTAGCCCATTGTCAATCGCCGATTTATGAGCCGTTATATCTACTCCGAAAGCAAACCCAGAGACAATAATTGGATTTAATGCGGAGAGATCATAAATTAGATTTTTGCAAAAAGATTTTCCATAGCTTGTTATTTTCCGGGTGCCAACAATACTTATTATTTTGTTTTGATGAAGATCTATGTTTCCTTTTTGGAAATAAAGAATGGGGCCATCGCTACAATGCTTTAAATTTTTTGAATAATGCTTATCTAAAAAATAGCAATATTTTATGGCGTTTTTTTCCATAAACTCCATTTCTTTTTCGGCATCATTTAACTGAATTTTTTCCGATAGCGCTTTTAATTTATAAGGCCCTATTCCTTTTATTTTTAATAAGTTGCCTTTTTTTTCTTTAAAAATACCCTCTGCCGATCCGACTTTTAAAATTAATCGTTTGGCCATTGCATCACCAAGGTTGGGCACACGTTGTAAAGCTAACGTATAGCGCAATTCGTTTTTAGTTAACATAAGAGATATTTAAAGAGGGGGAGTGATTAAAAATAACATTTTTAAACTGTTAATAAATATATAGATTTTAAATGGTATAAAAATCAAATTCTACTATATTTGTTTAGATGCAAATAACTACCTACATCAATGATCTGCTTTACCGCTATGAATGTGTAATAATACCAGGCTTTGGAGCCTTATTAACACAATATCATTCCGCTAGAATTGATTCCGACACTCATACACTTTATCCGCCATCAAAAACGTTATCATTTAACAGGCATTTGCAAACCAACGACGGTTTATTAGCCAATTATATTGCATCTGTTGAAAAATGTAGTTATGAGTCTTCACTACAGAAATTAAGAAATTATACCAAAAAGTTATCGATACAGTTAACAGAGGGTACCACTGTTTCGTTAAGTAATATTGGGGATTTTCATTTAAACGATGAAAATTCTGTTCAATTTTTACCTTCTTCTAAACAAAATTTTAATACTACTTCCTTTGGCTTGTCATCTGTTGGAATTTCAAAAGTATCCAGACAAAAAAAGCCTTATCAGCAATCAAAAAAATCGCTCCATTCTATTCATGCTGAAAAGAGCAATAAAAAAAGCTATTTAAAATACGCAGCAATAGCATTAGTTGCAGTTTCTGTAGCAAGTTTTGGAGTTATGAAAATGTATGAGGATGAAGTTAAAAAGTATAATTTCGCCGAAAAACAGAAAGCCAATACCGTAGTTGAAAATCAAATTCAACAAGCAACGTTTAGTATCGAAAACCCCTTACCTACTTTAAATCTTACTTTTAAAAAACAATCAGGGAACTATCATATTATTGCAGGAGCTTTTAGGATAGCTGCCAATGCCGATAAAAAAATTAAAGAACTTACGGACATTGGATTTTCACCAATTTTAATTGGAGTCAACAAATATGGACTACATCAAGTTGCTTATAGTAGTTATGAAGATAGGTTAGAAGCTATAAAAAATCTAAGAAAAATTCAAAAGTCACAAAACGCTGATGCTTGGCTTTTAGTAAAAGAATTAGAAGAGTAATTCTTCCTTTTTAAATTTATCTTGTTCGAAGATAACTGTACCTTTGTATAAAATATATTCTTATGATTTCAAGAACTCCAAAAGAATCTCTTACGGTGGTTACCGATTTAGTATTACCTAGTGAAACCAACCCTCTGGGCAATATGTTTGGTGGTGAGTTATTAGCACGAATGGACCGCGCAGCTAGTATTTCGGCAAGAAGACATTGTAGAAGGATAGTCACTACTGTTTCCGTAAATCACGTCGCTTTTAGTAAAATGATTCCTCTAGGAAGTGTTGTCACTATCGAAGCTAAAGTCTCTAGAGCTTTTAAGAGTTCTATGGAAGTAGTGATGGATATTTGGATTGAGGATCGTGAAAGTGGAGCCAGAAAGCAATCAAATGTAGGTATTTATACCTTTGTAGCAGTCGATGAATCTGGCCAACCAGTCACTGTTCCGGCAATAATTCCCGAAAGTGATTTGGAAAAAAATCGGTTTGATGCTGCGCTAAGAAGGCGGCAATTAAGCTTGGTAATTGCCGGTAAAATGGAAGCTTCTGATGCTTCTGAATTAAAAGCTTTATTCAATTAATTTAACGAATTAATGATCTCTTGATTTTAAATGGCTTTAAATTTAGATAAGGCTAAAAAATAAATTAGGCTTTATAAAAACAATATTTTACATTTGTCAGATGTTTACACTTGCAGAAGAAAATTATTTAAAAGCAATTTTTCATTTAGAAAATGATTATGGAGCTGGTGTTAGTACCAATGCTATTGCTGACAAGATGGATACCAGAGCGTCTTCAGTTACAGATATGATTCAGAAACTTGCGGATAAAAAAGTAATCTCTTATCAAAAATATAAAGGTGCTTCACTTACCAAAAAAGGAAAATCTATTGCAGTTAATATTATACGAAAGCATCGTCTGTGGGAAGTTTTTTTAGTTGAAAAATTAGATTTTCAATGGGATGAGGTTCATGAAATAGCGGAACAATTAGAGCATATTAAGTCTGATGAGTTGATCCAAAGATTAGACCTATTTTTAGAGTACCCAGATTTTGATCCCCACGGAGATCCTATCCCTGACAGGAATGGTTATATAAAACCTACCGAAAAGAAATTACTTTCAAAATTAAAAAAGAATCAACGAGGAATTTGTGTGGGAGTAAAAGAATCTAGCGCAACATTTCTTCAATATTTAGATACCAGAAAAATAGGTATTGGATCCTCTATTACTGTAATCGATAAGGAGGAATTTGATCAATCTATGACCATTCTTGTGTCCAATAAACAGTTTTTCATCACCAAAAAAATTGCTGAGAATTTATACTTAAAAACAATTTAATACGAATGAAAAAATCTGTTGGTTTATTCTTTATATTTTTTGGGTTTTTAGCAAAGGCTCAATCACTTTTTGAAGTTAATGGTACTGTTTTTTTAGAGGGTGAACCTTTAGCTTTTAGTAATGTATATATTGAAAATTCGGTTACGGGAGCTACCACCAATGAAGAAGGAGTTTTTAAATTAACGAATTTAAAACCCGGAACCTACACAATAATTGCTTCTTTTACAGGGTATACTACTTCCAAAAAAAAAATAAAAATTACCGATAAAAATATACAGATTAAGTTCAATTTAGTTGAAGACAATTCGCTACAAGAAGTAATCATTACGGGTACTCTCAAAGCAGTTTCTCGGCTAGAAAGTCCGGTTCCGGTTGAAGTATACTCCACTACTTTTTTGAAGAAAAACCCAAGTCCAAGTGTTTTTGAAGCACTTAATAATGTCAATGGAGTTCGACCTCAGTTAAATTGTAATGTTTGTAATACGGGAGATATTCATATCAATGGTTTAGAAGGGCCCTATACGTTAGTTATGATTGACGGGATGCCGATTGTAAGCGGGCTCTCTACTGTTTACGGTTTATCCGGAATTCCAAATTCATTAATCGAACAAATTGAAATTGTAAAAGGACCCGCCTCCTCTCTATATGGGAGTGAAGCTTTGGGTGGTCTTATAAATATAATAACAAAGTTACCCGAAAATGCACCCCTATTTTTTTCAGACAGTTTTGTAACTAGTTGGGGGGAAGTAAATCTTGATTTAGGCGTCAAGGCTAATGTGGGGAAAAAAGCAACCGTTTTAGTTGGGGCAAATTATTTTATTTATGACCAATTAATTGACAATAACAATGATAATTTTACCGATTTAACCAATCAAGATAGGCTATCAATTTTTCAAAAGTGGAATTTTAAACGAAAAAACAACAGAGATTTTTCTATTGCTGGGCGTTATTTATATGAAGATCGTTGGGGTGGTGAGTTACAGTGGAATAAGAGTTATAGAGGGGGTAATGAAGTCTATGGAGAAAGCATTTACACTTCTCGATTTGAATTTTTTGGAAATTACCAACTACCCTTTCAAGAAAAAATAGATTTCCAATTTTCATATTCAGATCACGATCAAAATTCAGTGTACGGAGATACTCCTTATCTCGCAAAACAGCGAATTGGTTTCGGACAATTTATTTGGGATAAGAAGATTAAATCTCACGATTTATTGATGGGTGCTGCAGTTCGATATAACTATTATAATGATAATACCACCGCAACAACCCTTGCAGACGAAACAACAATCCCTTCCTTGTTTGTTCAAGATGAAATAGGCTTTAATAATAAACAAAGTTTATTGTTGGGGGTGCGTTATGATTACAATACTAGACATGGAAATATCGTTACTCCAAGAATTGCTTATAGATTTAAACCCACAGATGATGATATCATAAGACTTAACGCTGGAACCGGCTTTAGAGTTGTAAATTTATTTACGGAAGAGCATGCTGCACTTACTGGAGCAAGAGAGGTCATTATTCAAGATGATTTAAATCCCGAAGAATCCTACAATATCACGCTCAACTATTTGAAAAAATTATATTTAAAAAATGGGATGTATTTTACAATCGATACTTCGGCATGGTATACTTATTTCACCAATGCGATCATTCCCGATTATGATACCAATCCCAATCAAATTATATATGACAATTTAGACGGGTTTTCTCAATCATCTGGACTTAGTTTAAATATTGACGCTGTTTTTGGCAGCGGAATAAGAGCTTCTATTGGAGCGACTTATCAAGATGTTTCCAAAACTGAAAATGGAAAAAAAACCCCACAAATTTTAACTGAAAAATATTCTGGAGTTTGGTCACTTAGTTATAAACATTATGGAACAAATTTGACATTTGATTATACGGGAAGTCTATACGGCCCTATGCGTTTACCTTTATTGGGCGAATTAGATCCAAGAAGTGAGTACTCCCCTGTATGGAGTATTCAAAACATACAAATAACCTTCGACGGGATGGACCGTTTTGAAATGTACGGTGGGGTCAAAAATTTATTGGATTGGACTCCAAATAAGGGGAACTCATTCATCATTGCA
>SGZC01000029.1 GCA_004213605.1 Flavobacteriales bacterium | reverse complement strand
CATTACGCAAAGATTCAATCTTGGATTCCTTTTTATTTAGAGACTTTAGATTCATTAAATTTACCCGATCAAAAATACTATTCAAAAAATAGAACTTCAGGTTTTGAAACTCAGGTCGCCCAAGATTTGTATGTTAGAAATGATATGAAGGATTCTATTTATTTAAAAATTAGAGAAAGTGACTTGTACTCCAACTTAAAGTATAAGTACAGTGATTTACCGTATTATATTCTTAAAGAATATTTAGAGCGTTATTACAAAGAACCACTACAAACCTTGGTTCAAAATAAATTATACAAACCCATAGGAGCATATCGCACTACATTTTTACCACTAGAAAAGTTTTCATTAGATAAAATCACACCAACGGAAATTGATCACTACTTTAGAATGCAAAAAATCCATGGTTTTGTCCACGATCAAGGAGCGGCCCTTTTAGGAGGAGTTAGTGGTCATGCTGGATTGTTTAGTAATGCAAACGATATTGCTAAAATTATGCAGATGTTTTTGTGGAATGGTAGTTATGGAAACTACCAATATATAAAACCAAAAACTTTACATCTATTTAACACCTGTTATTTTTGTGAGTCGGACGTTCGACGTGGTGTTGGTTTTGATAAGCCACAATTAGACGATGTTGGACCTACTTGTGGTTGTGTTTCCATGAATAGTTTTGGGCATAGTGGATTTACAGGTACTTTCGCTTGGGCAGATCCAGATGAGGAAATAGTTTATATATTTTTATCGAACAGAACCTATCCTACAGCTGATAATAAAAGTATCATTGATAATAATTTACGCAGTGATATTCAAGGCATTATTTATCAATCAATTGAAGACTAAAATTTTATTATTTTTGCTAAACAAAAATAGTCTATGAAAATTGCAATAGTTTGTTATCCAACGTTTGGTGGAAGTGGAGTTGTGGCAACCGAATTAGGTATAGCTTTAGCGGAGCATGGTCATGAAATTCATTTTATCACCTACAAACAACCAGTTCGATTACAACTTTTACATCATAACGTTCACTATCACGAAGTATCTGTTCCCAGTTACCCTCTATTTCATTATCAGCCCTATGAGTTAGCCTTGTCTAGTAAATTGGTTGACATGGCGAAATTATATGAAATAGAAATAGTTCATGTTCATTATGCGATTCCTCATGCTTATGCAGGTTATATGGCAAAGAAAATGTTAGCAGAAGAAGGTATTACTATGCCTATGGTAACTACGTTACACGGTACCGATATTACATTAGTTGGTAGTCATCCTTTCTACAAACCTGCGGTAACATTCAGCATTAATAATAGTGATGCCGTGACCTCCGTATCTCAAAGCTTAAAAGAGGATACTTTAAGACTCTTTAATATTAAAAAAGAAATCAACGTAGTTCCAAATTTTATCGATATACAAAAATATGAAAATCTCTATTCTGACTGCGAAAGAGAATTAATCGCGGCTGACGATGAAAAAATAATCACTCATATTAGTAATATTAGAAAAGTAAAAAGAGTCGATAATGTCATCGAAATATTTGAACGGATTCAAAACGAAATGCCAGCAAAATTAGTCATAGTAGGGGATGGACCAGAAAAAAAATCTTTAGAAATTTTATGTGAGAAAAAAGGAATACGCGATAATGTTTTGTTTGTAGGCAACAGTCACGAAGTAGATAAAATATTATGTTTTAGTGATTTGTTTATCCTACCTTCAGAGCATGAAAGTTTTGGCTTAGTAGCTTTGGAAGCGATGGCTTGCGGAATTCCTGTTATATCCAGTAATGCTGGTGGTCTTCCAGAAGTTAACATACACGGAGAAAGCGGTTATTTAAGTGCAGTAGGGGACATAGATTTAATGGCTAAAAACGCTATAAAAATTCTTAAAAATGACAAAGTACATCAAGAATTTAAAAGAAAGGCTAAAGAAAATGCACACCGATTTGAAACGAAATTAATTGTTCCTCTCTATGAGAAGATTTATGAAGAATGTTTAACCAAAGCAAAAGGATAACTTGAAAAAAAGCTCTTGTTCTTGACTTTCTTTATATTTAAAAAGAACAAAGTCAATTATTTCGATGAAGAATTAACTTCGTTATTTTTTATTTCTTTTAATGTAAATTGTAGCATTGAAAACATCATCGCTGTAGTCCAACCCAACAAAAGAACTCCGTTCATTGCCTCAAAGCCAGCTAAAATCCGATTGGATGAATTTATGATAATATCTCCATAACCCATTGTAATAAAAGTTACCAATGAAAAATAAATAGCTTTCTCGATGGTTTGAAACTCTGTTATTCCTGGTAAAAGATAATACATAATCCCCCAAATAATTGCTTCTAAAAAATTTTATCCAATAGATGCTCCCGTATCCATGGATAAGAATGGTCAGCCCAATGACTAATACGCCAATAATTATATTTACAAATATATCTTTACAATTACCTACCAAAGGTAACAAATTATCATTTAAATAAGGATGTACTAGATTTAAACTACAACCGATAGGGATATGTTATGAATAAATTTTAATCTTATTTCTTACTACTAAATTGTATTAGAAGAGCAATAAATATAACTAGTAAGCAACCAACCAAATTTAACCATAAATAGGGCATTAGGTTAATGTACCAAAAATAAATAATAAAGATTTGTGTTATTAAAGCTGCAATAAATACAGCGGTACTTTTTACATAATTAATAAAAAATGCCAACAAAAATATTCCTAAAACATTGCCATAAAAAATAGAACCAATTATGTTTACTAATTGAATCAAATTATCAAAAAGATTCGCTACACAAGCTATGGAAATAGCAATAATTCCCCAACATAAAGTAAACCATTTAGACATTTTTACATAATGGCTATCACTTTTTGCATTGACATTCCTTTTGTATAAATCGATAGCGGTAGTAGAGGCTAATGCGTTTAATTCAGAAGCTGTGCTCGACATAGCTGCGCTCAGAATAACTGCCAATAAAAGACCTATTAAACCTCGTGGTAAATTATTTAAAATAAAATAGATAAAAACATAGTCTTTATCATTGGTTTCAGCATCGGGATTTGCTTTTAAGATTAGCTTCTTAGTATCTGCTCTTAAATCTCTTTTTAAATCATTCAAATAGACCATATCGTCCGATATAACTTTTCGTTGTTCGTTATTTTCGGAATGAACATAAAGTATTTGCTGCTCTTTGATCGATTGATCCAACACCTTTTTCTCTACCTCTAAGGCATTTAATTCAGGTGAAAATTTTGAATTTCTTACATCTTCAATAGCTGAAGGGTTAAAGTTTAGTGGCGATTCGTTAAATTGATAGAAAACAAATACCATGACGCCAACCAATAAAATAAAAAATTGCATGGGTACTTTTAACAATCCATTCATAATTAAACCCATTTGACTTTCACGAACCGATTTTCCACTCAAATAACGTTGAACCTGGCTTTGGTCAGTCCCGAAGTAGGAAAGAGCTAAAAAAGTACCTCCAATTATCCCACTCCAAAAAGTATAGCGATTATCAAAATCAAAAGAAAAGTCTAAAATATCTAATTTTCCATTGACTCCTGCAAGTTCAATAGCATTCTTAAAAGAAATATCTAAGGGTAAATAATTTAAAATAAGTAAAAAAGTTAAAAACATACCAGCAAAAATAACGGCCATTTGTTGTTTCTGAGTTATGCTAACAGCCTTGGTGCCACCACTAACAGTATATATAATCACCAATACGCCTATGATAACATTTAAGGTAATTAAATCCCAACCTAAAACAGCAGATAATATTATTGCTGGAGCAAAAATTGTAATGCCTGCAGCTAAACCTCTTTGAATTAAAAATAATACCGCAGTTAGCGTTCTTGTTTTTAAATCAAATCTAGTTTCTAAAAATTCATACGCCGTAAATACTTTCAATTTATGATAGAGTGGTATAAAAACCATACTAATAATTACCATTGCTATAGGGAGTCCGAAGTAAAATTGAACAAAGCCCATTCCATCATGAAATGCTTGCCCTGGAGTTGAAAGAAATGTGATCGCACTGGCTTGAGTAGCCATAACACTTAACCCAATGGTCCACCAATTGGATGAATTACCGCCCTTTAGGTAATCAGTTACATTTTTATTATTGCGTGTTTTGTAAGTACCATACAATACAATAAAAGCTAGCGTTCCTCCTAATACTATCCAATCGATTAATTGCATACGATTAAAAACTTATCATTAAAAGGTAAAAAAGCAAAATATATAAAGTGTTTAAAACAACGACCCATGTATAACTTTTTTTCCAACTAAATTTAATTTTTTCTTGCTTCACGATACAATAAAAGAGATTTTAGATTATTACTTCCCAATCGATAATAAATTAGCAAATAAACGATAAGCTCCAGAGACACCAGCGGGTAACTCTCTAAAGAAACTTATACCCGTATAAATGTAATATCCTTTTCCATAAGGTGCAACTAATAAAGCACCTTTCGTAAGTTTATTATTCTTATCATTCATTCCTAAGATAGGGGTAAACTGTTCAGCCCACTTGTCTGGAAAATAAAGACCCCGTTCTTGAACCCAATTATCAAAATCAGAGGCGGTAATGATATTCGGATAATTTAAGACAGGATGCGCTGGTGCTAAAAAAGTAACCTCCGAAAACTCGTCTGTTACCCGTTCTCGTGAAAGTTGGAGTTCAAATGGAGCAATGTTTTTTGTAACCAACCGATGACTGGTATTGTATTGGAGAATTAAATTCCCTCCATTCTCAACATATTTATTTAATTCAATTTGTTTGAATTTTAATTCAGGAATAGTATTGTATGCTCTAATACCCATCACTATAGCATCAAATTGAATTAATTTATCAAAAGAAATTTCTGTGGGTTTGATTCGTGTTACTCGATATCCAATTTGTTGTAAACTTTCTGGAATTAAATCACCAGCACCTTCAACATATCCAATATTTTCTCCTTTTTTTTGTAATACCATATGAACAACTTTTGACTCAGAATCTAACAACACTTGCTGAAGAGGAATATACTGGTAATTCAGCGTATGTAGTTCTTTTTTATAGGTATGTTCTCCAATTTGAATCAGGGGTTTAAGTATCCCCTCACTGGTTACTTCTGGAGGAGTAACTTCAAAATATACAATCGCTTGATCTCCTTTTTTTGCTATTGAAAATACCTGAAATTGAGGTGTTGTTTTCCAGCCCTCTGGAGAATCTAAATAAATAGTTCCTTTCACATCGTTTTTACCTGCAAGAATGTGAACGGGTATTTTTTTACTTTTCTGATCAGAAAAAATAATTACTTTTTCTTTTATGCTTGAGGTGACCTCAGGTAATACAGAAAATGGTTGATAAACTTCACCTTCCACAGGATCATTATATTTATAACTAATGTTTCTTTCAAAACTCATAGCTACATCATCAATTAATAAATGAAATACAACAGGAAATTTCATTAATTTTTCAGGATATCCAATACTATTTTTATCTTCTACCTGATACATTCCAATTGTGCCTTTTTCTTTTAACCAGTAGGGAGTACTATAATCGCTAGCTGAAAAAGTACCAGCAATACTCTCCAAATGGTATTTTTCATTTCTTTTTAAAGAGTACTCTTTTAAAGTTGCTGGAAAAATAATAATCGGTGAAGAAATATGTTTGATATCTATTTGGATATCCGATCGGTTTATGGCTTCTATACTAACCGTAACATCGCCATTAGGCACAACATTTTGCTGATTGGATACCGCCTCTAGGTAAAGCCCTGCGCAATCGGCTATTAAATTTTTTAATTCTTTTAATTTTATTGTTTTCCAATGATTTTCAGGTAATTCTGAAAGTTTCTGATATGCTTTTAACAATTCATGTATCATCATGGAAGGATCAGTAAAATTAAAATTATCTTCCAATGGATAAAGAATATCCCCAATTTTACGACCTCCTTCTATTCTTGACCAACTGGTATTAATTCCATCAAATAAATTCAATTTATTTTGTGGAAATTCACCTTTCAAAAATTCTAAATATTCGGTTTGTTTACCTCTAACACCTGTATTTCCGAACCCTTGAGATTTATGCATACTTCTACTTAATGCAGCAATTTCTCCATTGGACAATCCTAATGTTGGATAGTAGTTACCAGTTTCTACTTCGACTAGGTTTGTTTTATTAGCTTTTTCAAAATTTTCTTTAGAACCGTAAAACCACCAAGAAGTATTAAAAAACAATCTTTTTGGTTGCCAAACCCCATATTCTTTTGCTGAATTTGAATAATGATCAGCTTTTCCGACCAAATCAAAAGCTTCAAGACTTAACATAGCAGACGATGTGTGGTGGCCATGAGTGCTACCTGGATTTCTATGATTAAAACGATTAATGATTATATCGGGTTTAAAACGTCTAATATTTAAAACAACATCCTTTAAAATTTCATTTTTATTCCAAATTTTGAGTGTTTCATCGGGGTGTTTAGAATATCCAAAATCATTCGCTCTTGTAAAAAGCTGTTGACCGCCGTCTGTATTTCGAGCTGCGATTAATTCTTGTGTTCTTATAACTCCTAATAATTCTCTTAATTCTGAACCAACTAAATTTTGACCACCATCACCTCTTGTTAATGAAAGGTAAGCGGTTCTTGCATGAACCCCATTAGATAAATAAGAGATCAATCGGGTATTTTCATCATCTGGATGCGCAGCTACGTATAGGGCAGAGCCCAAAAAATTTAATTTTTGAAGTTGGTGATACAATTGAGAAGAACTTGGCTTTTCAGGTTGTTGCGCTTTAACAATACTAGTGCTTAAGAAAAAAAAGAAAACTATAGATATAATTAATTTCATAATCGTAATTTGGTTATGTTCAAATATACCTAAAAGAGAAATGAGCAAAAATCTTTTAAGATATTTTAACAACTATTGATCCTTTACCAACTCTAATAAGGATTGATAAACTTTATGGGTTGGTAAGCCCATGACGTTAAAAAAAGAACCTTCAATCTTGTAAACTCCAATTAAACCAAGCCATTCTTGAATTCCGTAAGCTCCCGCTTTATCAAAAGGCATATAGGTGTCGATATAAAAATTAATTTCTTCATCGGTCAGTTTATTGAACCACACTTTGGTTGTATCACTTACCGTTTTTTGATTTTTTTTTCCCGTAAATGTAACCGAAGTGAACACTTGGTGCATTGCTCCGCTAAATGATCGAATCATTTCAAAGGCCTCCTTCTTATTCTTAGGTTTTTCAACGGCCTTGCCCTCAAACCAAACTATCGTATCACTGGTAATAACAATTTCATTTTCAGATATATTTTTAAAAGCAGAAGCCTTTAGCTTGGATAAATAATCGGTAATTTCTGATTCTTTTAAATTAGGGGGATAAACTTCATTTATTGGCTTAACTTTAATTTCAAAATCGATATCCAATTCTTTAAAAAAACGTTGTCTTCTTGGAGAACCTGAGGCTAAAATAATTCGATAATTTGGAAGTCTTTTTGAGAGCATATGATTTTAATTAAATGGTTGATAATGGAAATAAAAGTAAAGAACAGCTACCGAAAAAAATTACGAAATCAATTAGTTTGAGAGGAAACCTAAAATTATTTTTATGAGTGCTATCCCATATTTTTATCAAAAAAAGTAGGAGTGGAGCCAACACAAAGCATAAGGAGTAAAAAACTGCTGCCGTATGCATATAAAAAAATTTATAGTTGTAATAAACGACAGCAAATAAGACGAGTATACTTAAACAAAAAACAATATGGGAAGTTCTTTTTATTCCTATCCATATTGGCAAGGTATCCCTTTTTCTCTTTTTATCACTATCAATCAGCAAAATATCATTTACCAAGTCTCGGATTAAAAAAATAAAAAATAAAATAAAAGAATAATTTAAAATAATACTGAATATGAAGGTTTGATGTGATTGATTGATCGGGTTAATAGCAGGAATTAGATCAATAAAAGCAATTATGAGCAATGGAAAAGTGGCTACTATTGAAATTAAAATAGTACTAATTATCGGTATTTTACTTATGAATGAAGTATAAAGGTAAAGGAATGCAGAAAATACAATAAAAAACCCAAAAAAGTCTGGTTTATGAATGTGGTTAGAAATAATAAAACCTATACCAACTCCCAACAAATTTAAAATTATGAACACATAACACGTTCTTTTTTTTAATATTTCGTCAAGAAGGGGTTTTTCAGAATTGTTACTATTGTTATTTAAAATTAGGGAACTACCATTCATAATAAAACCGCTTGCTGTAATACAAACTGTTGAAAACACCAGACAACTAAAATAAAAATTACTGAGCATTAAATCTGCTCCCAGTGGGATACAAAGGGCAAAACGCAACAAAAACTGAGTAGAAGCGATTAATAGTAACTTTTTGTAATGAACTAAATTTAAAAAACTCAAAAGAAGAATATTAATCGTATTTAGCACTTATCATGTCTTTGTTAAGCCATTTGTTCTGAACTTTTAAAACTTGTTCTATGACGTCCCGAACACAACCTTTTCCTCCTTTTTTATGGGACACATAATGAGATATTTTTTTTATTTCTTGAACGGCGTCTTGCGGACAACAAGCCAATCCTACCTTCTGCATAACTTGTAAATCTGGGATGTCATCTCCCATATATAATACCGATTCCATTTTTACTCCCTTTTTTTGTAAATAAGTTTCTAAGGTTTCCATTTTATGATGTACTCCTAAAAAAACATCTTTAATACCCAAACCATTTAATCTTTTTCGAACTCCCTCATTATTTCCGCCCGAAATAATACAAATATGAAATCCACAATCTATAGCATGTTTGAGAACATAACCATCTTTTGTATGCATTTTTCTATACATATCTCCATTAGAAGTCACCAAAATGGTTCCGTCGGTTAACACACCGTCTACGTCAAAAATTAAGGTTGTTATGTTGCTGAGGTATTCTTTATAACTCATAAGTTAGTTTTTATATTTTTCTAAAATTGAATTCGTAATATTTTTATAAATTTCTTGGTAAGGGCTATCTTTTAACAAATGTAGTTGTTTTTCTATTGTTTTTAAATCATTCCGTCTGGCGGGCCCTGTTTGAGTTTCAAAGGGCCTTAATCCTTTAATTTTACTAGCTGTTTCAATAATTAGAGGTTTTAAAATATCAAAAGTTAACGATTGATGGTGGAGTAAATCTTGACCCATATGATATAAGTGATTTACAAAATTATTAACAATAACTGCACTTAAGTGAATATGTTCTCTTTGGGTTGATGTGACTACTTGTATATTATTTGAAATTGATCTTCCTAATTTTTCCAATACTTTTAAATCTTCTTGATTGTCAGCTTCTATACATATGGGGATTTCTAAAAAATTAATCTTTGCATTTGAAGTAAATGTTTGCAATGGATAAAAAACACCTCTTCGATTATTGCTCGAAAGTTTTTCCATCCCTACAGATCCTGAAGTATGAACAACCAATCTGTTTTTGAAAGGTATTTTTTTAGAAAATTCAATAATGGAATCGTCAGATATGGCGACGATGTATACGGATGCCTGTTTTATTGTACCTAAATCGTTAGTCTTATCGATATTTAAATTAAAATTATCTAATGTTTTTTTTGTTTTACTAAATACCTGAATCACTTGAAAATTTTTGGATTTGTTGATAGCCTTACACAAATGTAAGGCAACATTTCCAGCACCAAATAAAACAATAGATTTCATATTACGAATATAGTCATTTTTACATTTTAATATTTTTTACGAATTCAAAAAGTCATAAACTTTAAAGGTTTTTATTATTATAAAATAATTAATAAAGAAGTAGAATGATTAACATTTTTTGAAGATAATAATGAATGTAATTACTTAAATTTGCAAAAAATTGTTTTTATGGTTAAGAAAATATCTTCATTTCTTTTTTCAACTCGTTTAACAGCAGTTTTATTTATTGCATTTGCCGCAGCCATGGCTACAGGAACCTTCCTCGATGCCTCTGCAGAAACCTCACCAACACCATACACTAGAGAATTAATCTATAATGTCTGGTGGTTTGAAGCTATCATGGGGTTATTGATGATTAACTTTATTGGAAATATTCAAAAATACCGGCTCTTAAGAAAAGAAAAGTGGGCAACGCTGACTTTTCATTTGGCCTTTATATTAATAATTTTTGGTGCCTTTATTACTAGATATGTGAGTTTTGAAGGAGTGATTCACATACGTGAGGGGGAGACAGAAAATACGATGTTATCTTCTGAAGCATATATTACCACATTTATAGATGGTGATTTCAAAATTAATGGCGTCCCACAACGAAGAACTATTTCTCCTAAAAAAGTAAGGTTTTCAGAAAAACTTAATAATGATTTTGAATTAAATACAGATTACAATGGTCAGGAAGTAAACATTAAACTAAAAAAATTTATTAAAAATGCTAAAGAAGGAGTGATTCCGTCAGAAGACGGAATCGATTTTTTAAAAATTGTTGAAGCAAGTGAGGGAGAACGTCACGATCATTGGATTGGAGACGGAGAGGTGTTAAACATACACAATGTCTTAATTTCATTTAATAATCCGACACAAGGAGCAATTAATTTGTTTCATGAAGATGGAACCTATTCAATTTCTTCGTCTTTTGAAGGTAAATGGATGCGAATGGCTGATAGAGAACAGGGAGAATTGGTAACAGACTCTATTCAATCTTTAAATTTAAGATCACTTTATCAAGTTGCGAACTTAGCTTTTGTTATACCCGAAATGGTAATGTCTGGAGAATATGGTGTTGTCAAGGCTCCAAAATCTGAACCCACCAACATGAATGCCGTAATTTTAGAGGTTAGTTCAAATCAAGATTCAAAAACGATAGCTGTTTTAGGTGGTAAAGGAAATTCTAGAAGCCCAACTTCCTTTGAATTAGGAGGTTTAAAGGTTTTTATTACCTATGGCTCTAAAGAATATCAATTGCCATTTAGCATAACTCTGAACGATTTTATTGCTGATAAATATCCTGGAACAGAAAAAAACTATTCTGCCTTTAAAAGTAAAGTTACTGTCAATAAAAGTAACTCCGACTTTTACGACTATGAAATATTTATGAATCATATTTTAGATGAGCAGGGGTATCGCTTTTTTCAATCCTCCTTTGATGGCGATGAAAAAGGAACTATTTTATCTGTAAACCATGATTTTTGGGGTACATGGATTACCTATATTGGATATACACTTCTTTACTTAGCAATGCTTGCTATTTTATTTGATAAAAACACCCGATTTGCCTCCTTAAGAAAAATGCTTCAAAAAATTAAAATAAAGAAAGGTACTATCGCAACAATTTTAATTTTATTTATTTCCTTTTCTAGTTTTTCGCAAAATACCGATACCCATAAAGTTAAAATTTCAAAGGAAAAAATAGACTCTATCATTGTAGCTAACGCTGTTAATAAAGATCATGCTGCAAATTTTGCCACTTTGGTTGTCCAAGATAATGGACGAATGAAACCCATTAATACATTCGCTAGTGAATTATTACGAAAAATAAGCAGAAAAAATAGCTATGCGGGGCTCGACCCCAATCAAGTATTTTTATCGATGACTGAATTCCCAAGCCTTTGGCTAGAAGCGCCTATTATGTCTTTAAAATGGCAAAATGATAGTATTAGAGAAATATTAGAAGTAAAAGATGCAAAACATTTTTCACTTATGGACCTCATTGATCATAATGGAAATAACAAACTAGGTCCTTATATAGAGGAAGCTTCTAAAACCGTTAACAAAAATCAGTTTCAAAAAGATTTTATGAAGGCTTATGAAAACTTTTATTTGCTAAATGAAGTATTAGGAGGCAGTATTCTTAAAATATTTCCAATACCCGAGGATGAAAACAATAGATGGGTATCGTATCCAGAACTTGATAACGTAAACTATAACAAACAAGACTCGATAGTAGCTAGAACAATCCTACCTTATTATTTTGAAACACTACGAGAAGCAAGAAAAACAGGAGATTATACAAATGCAGATGTTATATTATCAGGGCTTGTAAAATTTCAAAATCAGTATGGTAGTGACGTGATGCCATCACAAAATAAAATTACTGCAGAGGTATGGTATAACAAAATAGATATTTTCAATAGATTGTATAAATACTTTGCTGTTTTTGGGATATTAATGTTTGCTTTTATCATCGTTCAAATATTTAAAGAAAATAATGCTATCCATTATATAGTTAAATTCTTCAAATACATCATTTGGATTTTATTTATTTTATTAACCCTAGGGCTAATTGCTCGATGGTACATAAGTGGTCACGCTCCTTGGAGCGATGCCTATGAATCAATAATATATGTAGCATGGGCAACTGTATTTTTTGGGCTAGCATTGGGTAAAAAAAGCTATTTAACAGTTGCGTCTACAGCTTTTGTTGCGGCAATTATTTTGTGGGTAGCACATGAAAATTGGATAGATCCCACTATATCTAATTTACAACCCGTACTCGATAGTTATTGGTTAATGATTCATGTAGCGGTAATTGTTGCAAGTTATGGTCCACTAACACTGGGTATGATATTAGGGCTAACTTCACTTTTGTTGATGGTTTTAAGTACCAAAAATAACCTAAAAAAAATGAAATTAAATATTAAAGAACTGACCATTATTAACGAAATGGCGCTAACGGTTGGTTTGATTCTTTTAACCATTGGTAATTTTTTAGGAGGGCAGTGGGCCAATGAAAGCTGGGGACGCTATTGGGGTTGGGATCCTAAGGAGACTTGGGCATTGATCAGTATAATGATCTATGCATTTGTACTTCACATGAGGCTTATTCCAGGTTTAAGAGGTAAGTGGACTTTTAATTTTGCGGCTGTTTTGGCGTATGCCTCTATTATGATGACCTATTTTGGTGTTAATTTTTACTTAACAGGATTGCATTCTTATGCTAGTGGAGACGTTCCAGTTACTCCAAGTTTTGTTTGGTATCTCACAGCATTTGTATTCATATTAAGCTTAGCAGCTTACTGGAGAAACAGAAAGTACAGCAAATAAGTTAATTACCGATCATATCTTCTGGTCGTACCCATAAATCAAATTCTGCTTCGGTAACATATCCAAGACCAATAGCAGCTTCTTTTAAGGTGGTTCCATTTTTATGCGCTGTATTCGCAATTTCTGCTGCTTTATAATACCCAATTTTAGTATTAAGTGAAGTAACCAACATTAATGAATTCTTCAATTGTTTTTCAATCGTTTGGTAATTTGGTTCAATTCCTGCGACACAATGTTTTTCAAAGGATATACAGGCGTCACCTAATAGCTGTGCTGAGGATAAAAAATTAGCAGCCATTAGCGGTTTAAAGACATTTAATTCAAAATGCCCTTGCATTCCTCCAACAGCAATAGCCATATCATTTCCGATCACTTGAGCACAAACCATCGTTATTGCTTCCGCTTGAGTAGGGTTTACTTTACCAGGCATAATAGAAGATCCTGGTTCATTAGCTGGTATATTAATTTCGCCTATACCAGACCTTGGCCCACTAGCTAACAATCGAATATCATTTGCAATTTTATTTATTGAAACGGCTAATTGTTTTAGCGCTCCATGCGTTTCAATAATTGCATCGTGCGCTGCAAGAGCTTCAAATTTATTTTCTGCACTAACAAAGGGTAAATTGGTGAATTTTGATATGTATGAGGCAACATTTTCTGCATAGCCTTTTGGGGTATTAATTCCGGTACCGACTGCAGTACCACCGAGGGCTAATTCTGATAAATGTGCTAGAGTATGCTCCAATGCTTTTATTCCGTGTGAAAGCTGTGAGGCATAACCGCTAAATTCTTGGCCAAGTGTAAGGGGAGTAGCATCCATTAAATGGGTCCTACCAATTTTTACAACGTCATTAAAATCATTTGATTTCTGTAATAAAGTAGAATGCAATTTTTTAACTCCTGGAATCGTAACCTCTATTATTTTTTTATAGGCAGCAATATGCATTCCCGTTGGAAAGGTGTCATTAGAAGATTGCGATTTATTTACATCATCATTGGGGAGTAATGTTTTTTCACCAACGCCAATAACTTTTCCAGCGAGTTGATGTGCCCTGTTTGCAATAACCTCATTTAAGTTCATATTGCTTTGGGTACCACTACCTGTTTGCCAAATAACTAATGGAAATTGATCATCATGATTCCCAGAAAGTATTTCGTCACAAACAGCAGCTATCAGATCTCTTTTTTCTGAACTAAGAACACCTAATTCACAATTGCTATAGGCAGCAGATTTTTTTAAATACGCAAAACCATAAACTATTTCCAGTGGCATTGAAGCTGGAGCACCAATTTTAAAATTGTTTCGAGAACGTTCTGTTTGCGCACCCCATAGTTTGTCGGCAGGAACTTTAACCTCGCCCAACGTATCTTTTTCAATCCTGTAGTCCATAATTTAGTTTATTTAAAAAATACAAAGTTACGCAAATGGCTAATTTTACTCAAATTTTAATGTTTATTTCCTGTTAACAAAATAAAATATTTATTATTAATATTGAGAAAAGCATAGTATCTTTGCTCTTTATTAAATTTATTTTAGCAATATTATGTTTCAATTTGATCAGTATCTAGGTTTCTTAGCATTTTTAACCATTGTAACTATTGGTTTTTGGTTAATGATTTTTTTAGTCTCTATCTTACCTTATTGGATAGGGGGCGCACTTCTAGAAAAATGGAAAATGAAGCGCGATGCCAAGAAAAAAAATAACTAGTAAAATAAAATTACTTAAATAAAAAGAGGCTGCATATATCTATATACAGCCTCTTTTTATTGATCAAATTGCTTTTAAAGTATTTTAAGTACGTTTTCAATAGGCCGTCCGATTGCTGCTTTATTATTTTTTACCACAATAGGCCGTTCAATCAGTTTTGGATGATCCAACATAGCTGTTATAATTTCTGCATCTGATAAATCTTTTCCTTTAAAATTTTCCTTCCAAACCACTTCATTTGTTCGAACCAAAGTCATAGGTTCAATATTTAATAAACGTATCAGATTGGATAAAGAGTCAAAGCTAAAAGGAGTCTTCATGTAATTTATAACTTCTACTTTTTCATTTAATTTTGCTAACATTAAATTACAGTTTCTTGATTTGCTGCATCTGGGATTGTGAAAAATAGTTATCATGTTATTTGAGATTAATTTTTTTTAGTTCTAATTGATAATCGTATTGTAAATCTTCGTGTAGTAACATAATTTTTTTCTCTATAAAAATTATATTTCTATGGTACAGATTTGTTAATGTTTTACTTTTAAAAATGGAAGGTTTTAAATTAAATAATTTTTCTAAAAAATATATTAATAGTTCAACTTCGGTCTCCTTTTTTTGAGAATAACGAATGTATTTTTTTACCTGGCGTAGTATTTTTCGAATACTTTTTCGCATATAAAAATAACTATCC
>SGZC01000028.1 GCA_004213605.1 Flavobacteriales bacterium | reverse complement strand
TTGATCTACCAAACGGACATGAACCGTTTGAAAGTCTTCCACATCATTTAGATAAGGGCTTGCAAGTGGGTTGGCTCCATTTTGAGCATCTTCGATAAGGTAATGATACGTAACTTGAAGGTTCCCTGTAGGAACTCCACCGGTAACCTGACTATCGGCATCGGTTAACATAAATTCACCAAAGCCATCATTATCAGGATCACAGAATTCTAAGGGGTCGGGTTGAAAAATATCGGGCGGTGGAATTACTTGTAGGTCCATGATAAATGTCTCAAAGCATCCCGTCGTATTGTCTTCAACACGAACCACTATAGTTTGTGGATTACTGATATTGGTATAGGGTTCCGGTAGTATAACATTATTATCGGCATCTATTTGGTTAAGGTGGTACGAGACACTTAAAAATGGATTGCCTCCAGTAATTAATTCGTTCTGAGAGCTCAAATCAAATTCAGCTTCATCGTTTAGTGGTATGTCGTCACAGAGTTCGAAAGTTGGAACTACCGAATAGACCGGAGCACTTCCAACGATTAAATTAAAACTAAGTATTGTGACACAGCCCGCTGAATTATCTGCACGCACCCATACCACTCCACCTGAGCTTAAATAAGCATTAGGAGTTGGTATTTGGGGAGTACCAGCAATGGCTTCAGCCTCTGTTTCAAAATAAGCCAAAGAAACTCCAATTTGAGAGTTTAATATTTCAGAGTCTTTCGATAATAGATTAAAAAGTTCCACCCCATCACCACTCACATCATCGCATATTAAATAATCTGATATCGGGTCCGTAATTGCAGGCGATTCATCTACTTGGAGAACAAGTTCAGTAAGGTCAAAACAATTGGTGTTTGTTAAAATTTCTACTCTTGCATATAAAATTTGATAGCTAGGGATGGTATTAATAAATGGAGTGGTAGTATCAACAGCATTAGCCCCTGTTTCTGCATCGGTTAAAGTTAAATGATAGGTGACGTTTAAATTTGGGTCTCCACCCGTAATTTCAGTATCTTTTATCGTAAGATCAAATGCTGCCAAGCCATCATTTGGAAATTCATCGCAAAGGATAAAGGGTGTTGGTTCAGTGGCTTCAGGGGCTTCAAATATAAATAATTCAAAGCTGCCTGTTAAAAAACAGCTAGGGTTTGCATTGTTTTCAATTCTCACAAAAATAATTTCTGAGGGTCCAGTAGCTGTGTAAAGGTTTGAATATGCATTCGCCCCCGTATCTGCATCTGGCTGTGAGCCGTGGTAAGTTATGTTGTACAAAAGAGGATCTAGTGTGTCCAAAACTTCCAAATCTTTTAATAAAGATAAATCGACCTCTAAAATACCATCGTCGTCGTCGTCACAAAGTTCCGAATCGGTTAAGGCTCCTATAGATATGGGTGCAAATTCGATCAGAAAAGAATCGGTTGCGAAACAAGTTTCCTGAATAATAACTCTAATATCATCAATCGCAAGATCATTACCACATACTCCTGTGATATCATTGTTTAAAACAATTTGGATCGAGGTATTGGGACCGCTGTTAAAGGTAAGTGAATAGTTGATCCAATTTGGATTGCTCTCATTTACTACATTACCCGTAGAATTAGTTGCTATGACTGTTCCAGTGGCATCTTCAATTTCATAGACTACCCTTGAGTCGATACCAGTTCCTGGACAAATACCTGAATCTGTATCATACATCGTTGTCATAACAAATTCAAAACTATAATCAGTGTTTGCAGCTACGGTTATTTCTCTTCTATATAATTCGTCAACCGCATCGGTAGCGTCAAAGACAATCATTCTTCCATCTATATCGCCGGAAGTATAATCCTCCATGGCTTGATGCCAACCAGTATTAAGACCAGTCGAATTATTCGTAACCGCGTACTCACCAGCGTTTAATTGTGTGGCAAGATTGAAGATATAATTTGTAAAAGGACTCACTACTCTACCTAATCCGGTACCAAAATCTTCTAAAAATGCAGTGTCTTCGACCGATCCCTCTACACGAACAAAAACTTCTTCAACAGTTCCTGTGATTGGATAAGTTGTAGGAGTTGCTATAGGGTCAGCACCTGTGTCAGCATCTGTAGCAGTGTTATGGTAGGAAACAATGAAATCGGCTGGATCTTGCGAGCCAAGAACTATCGGAGTATTGACGGTTAAATCAAAAACACCCGTGTTGATTCCATCATCACATTGGAGTAGATCAATCGGAGGATTTTCTATTTGCGGTGATGCTAAGTTTATAAAAAAACTGTCGACTGCAAAGCATGTGGGAGTTGCGATGTTTTCAACCCTTACAAATATTTCCTCTGCAGGCCCTGTAACCGTATATGGCACTGGATGAGGGTTATTGCCAGCGTCAGCATCAATTTGCGAGCCATGGTAACTTACTAAATATAAGGAATCCTCTAAAGGACCTAAAGCTTCCGTATTTTTTAGTAAAGGTAAATCTAGGTCAACAAAGCCATCATCATCGAGATCACAGAGATTATAATTTGTCATAGCTCCAACGGATACCACAGAAAAAGTTATATTAAAATCACTTAGAGCATAACAAGTTCCGGAGCTAGCATCATGTATTCTTAAAAATATTGGTTGTTGGGGCGGGCTACCAATAGGAAACATTGTTGGATTAGGAATAGCATTTTCATCAGCGTCACTATCTGCAAAATTTTCATAATAGTTAACTTCAAAATCACCTGGAGTTTGTGTGCCTAAAACAATGGGCGTATTTTGTGTAAGATCAAAAACACCACCGCTAGTTCCGTCATCACACTGAAAAAGATTTTCAGGGGTATTTTCGATTACAGGTTGCGGATAGAATACCACATCAAAAAATCGAGTATCTGTAACGCTCCCCGGAAGATCAACAATAACTCTATAGTTTCCAGTTTCTGTTACTTCTAAAGTTTCACTTGTTTCGGCAGGTACAAATGGATCGAAATTATTAGACCCTATAGGATTTTCAAAGGACCAAGTGTATCCCAAACCATTTGGATCGGTCGCATCCAAGGTCTCCGTTTCTCCATCACAGGATTCTGTTAGAACTATTGAACAATTAAATGCATCGGGATCACCAAATGATAAATCAAAGATATCTGCAGTGTTGCTAAATCGATCGACAACTATAATAATTTCGTCACCGGGGACTAAAGCCATAAACATAACGTCACCGTCTCCAGCTGCAGTTTCGCAGGTGTCTGTGGAGGGCATGTCCAAACCAGTATCATATTGTCCGGCGCCTGGAGCATCAAACGAACCTCTGTCAGCATCCCCTAAATTTGCACAATCGGCGTTTTTCCAGACGGCAAAATCGTAATCTACATTGCCATTAGGCTCTATTTGAAAAGTAAAATCTGTAGCTTCTTCAATTAAAATATAATACCATGCAGTTCTGGTTCCCTGCAAATCTTGACATGTAGTATTTATGTCGATGGGAGATTCATCGACTGCATTATTGTCCAAGCCGTCTTGACTGCTACATATGGGAATTAATTCATCGCATACTTGAGCTTTGACACCATATGAATGAAGTGCAATAAAAAATAAAAATAATAGATAAATACGTTTTATTTTCATCACGGTGTTTTATAGTTTATTAAATGTTAATTGTTTTACATTTTTTTTGTCTATGTAAAAGTTGATATAATACATTCCTTTTTCTAATAGAGAAAAGTCAACTTTTTTTACCATCATACCTTCACCTTTATTAATTATTGACCCATTCATAGTCATAGAGTCATATACTAGATCGTACGAGATTTCTTTGGCTGGCTCGAAGTTAAAAATTAAAATCGCACTAGAATAAACCTCCGTTGGTTCTATTTTAATAAGATCTTGATAACTATTTGTTTGTGTTTTTTCTTGACTGTATGAAAAAAAAGAAATAAGAGTTAGTAAAATAAATAGGTTTCTTTTCATTTTTTTTTTTTTGAAATTTAAGAAAATTTTGTGATATATTTTGATTTCAGATCTTCAAAATTATTATTTACATTTTTTGAATTTGTATCTTTGCAAATTATATTTTAAAAAAAATTATGAATATTGACGATTTCAATAAATTAACCGAAGAATTAGGAGAGGACCATATTGGAACCTCTGCAGATAATCCTATCAGAAAAGATGCTTTTTTATTGAGCGACTCTGAGAAAATTGAAGCCATTCAAGTAGATGTAGAAAATATTTTAAATACACTAGGGATGGATTTAAGGGATGACAGCTTAAAAGGAACTCCAAAAAGAGTTGCTAAGATGTTTGTTAGTGAAATTTTTGGTGGCTTAAATCCTAAAAAAAAACCAAAGGCTTCTACTTTTGAAAACAAGTATAAATATGGAGAGATGTTAGTAGAAAAAAATATCACTCTATATTCAACCTGTGAGCATCACCTGCTTCCAATTGTAGGAAAAGCACATATTGCATATATATCAAACGGAACGGTTGTAGGCTTATCAAAAATGAATAGAATTGTTGATTATTTTGCTAAAAGACCTCAAGTTCAAGAACGCTTAACAATACAAATAGTTAAAGAACTACAAGCTGTTTTAAATTCAGAGGATGTGGCTTGTATTATCGACGCTAAGCATTTGTGTGTTAACTCCAGAGGTATTAGAGACATTGATAGTAGTACGGTTACTAGTGAATTCGGTGGTAAATTTAAAAATGCAGAAACTAAAAGAGAGTTTTTAGATTATATAAAGTTAAATATTGAAGACAAACATATTTAATAATACTATATTTAGGATTTAATATAAAAAATTGAATTTTTTACATCAATGAAACTTTTCGAGCAAGAAGAATTAGTTATTTATAATTCTACATCCAAGTTTAAGGAAAAATTTAAATCAATAAATGAGGGTAGTGTTGGAATGTATGTTTGTGGTCCAACTGTTTACAATAACGTTCATCTAGGGAATTGCCGTACTTTTTTGTCGTTCGATTTGGTATTTCGATATTTAAAACACCTAGGCTATCAAGTGCGGTATGTTCGAAATATAACCGATGCTGGCCATTTAGAAAATGACGCTGATAGCGGAGAAGATCGGATTGCAAAAAAAGCAAGAATTGAGAGGTTAGAACCTATGGAAATCGTACAAAGATATACCATTGACTTTCATCAGACGATGTCCTTGTTCAACGCCTTACCACCAAGTATAGAGCCCACTGCTACAGGCCACATCATTGAACAAATAGAAATTATTGAAAAAATTTTAGCAGAAGGTTTAGCCTATGTGGTTAATGGGTCTGTTTATTTTGATGTTCATAAGTTTAACAAAAACCATTCTTACGGAAAACTGAGCGGAAGAAATTTAGAGGACATGGTCGCAAATACTCGTGATTTAACTGCCCAAACCGACAAAAAAAATCCACAAGATTTTGCTTTGTGGAAAAAAGCTGAACCGGAACATATCATGCGTTGGTCTTCTCCTTGGAGTCAAGGTTTTCCGGGATGGCATCTAGAATGTACGGCAATGAGCACAAAATACCTAGGAAAACAATTTGATATTCATGGAGGAGGAATGGACTTAAAATTTCCGCATCACGAATGTGAAATTGCTCAATCTGAAGCCGCGCTTAAAACCAATCCAGTAAATTATTGGATGCATGCCAACATGCTGACGCTCAATGGTAAAAAAATGGCAAAATCAACGGGTAATAATATTTTACCCCATGAAATATTTTCCGGTAATAATTCTAAGTTGAGTAAAGCTTTTTCACCTACCGTGACCAAGTTTTTTATGTATCAAGCCCATTACAGAAGTATTCTTGATTTTTCAAATGAGGCTTTAATGGCTTCAGAAAAGGGGTTTAATAAAATGATGGAGGCCTATAAAATGCTTTCAGTAATTACATCGTCTGATGAATGTAATTTTGATGCAAGTACATGGAAACAGTCCTGCTATAATGCAATGAACGACGATTTTAATAGTCCTATTCTAATAGCCCAACTATTTGAAGCGGTAAAAATTATTAATTCAGCAAAGGAGGGAACTATTAACCTTGACCAAAATGCGATCACCATGCTTCAGGATACCATGCACACATTTATTTTTGACGTATTGGGTTTGCAAGATAATTTAGTCGCTAATACTGCAGGAGATCATCAGTTAGTAGGGGCTGTAAATATTTTAATTGAATTGAGAAACCAAGCAAGAGCAAACAAAGATTTTGCAACTAGCGATTTAATTCGAGATCAATTAAAAGATGCAGGAATACATTTAAAAGATGGTAAAGAGGGCACTTCTTTTACTACCAGCTAACTATTGAGGTCAATTACCAATAATGAATAAATTTAATTTTAAAAACTTTTCAATTATTCCTTTTGTTATTTTGATTAAGGGTTATCAAAATTTTATTTCTCCCTTGCTACCATCCGCCTGTAGATACGACCCAACCTGCTCTCATTATGCTATCAAATCCCTAAAAATTCATGGATTATTTATAGGAACTTGGTTGGCTATAAAGCGCATTAGTAGTTGTCATCCCTGGGGAGGTTCCGGTTTTGATCCCGTTCCTGAAAAAAAAGAAAAGTAACCAAATTAAGGAATACCTTTCATATATTTACTTTTTTAAATTTATCAACAATAGTATATGCAAATATTAAGTTTTGTTTGGGATCCATCTCCGGGAATTGATTTAGGTTTTTTTATCGTAAGGTATTATAGTTTAATGTTTGTGATTGCCTTTTCAATTGGCTGGTTTTTAACAAAAAAAATTTTTAAAAATGAAGGTCAACCCGACGATAGGTTGGACAGTCTTTTTATCTATGTAGTGATAGCTACTCTTGTTGGAGCTCGATTGGGTCACGTATTTTTTTATCAACCAGAGTTGCTAAAAGATGATTTCTTTTCGGTTTTTCTTCCTTTTAGTTTTAAAAATGGGTTTCAATTTACTGGTTTTAGGGGCTTAGCAAGCCACGGAGCTGCAATTGGTATCATTACTGCCATGTACTTTTACAGTAAAAAAGTATTAAAAAAGCAGATATTGTGGATACTGGACAGAATCGTTATAGCCGTTGCAAGTGGTGCTGTATTTGTTCGAATCGGAAATTTTATCAATTCTGAAATTATTGGAAAAGCAACTAATAGTGATTTTGGAGTTGTTTTTACACAACTAGGAGAAGATTTTCCCAGACACCCTGCTCAATTATATGAATCGTTTTGCTATGTTTTTGTATTTGCTATACTTTATTATTTGTATTGGAAAACAGATAAAAGAAACCAAATGGGGTATTTACTCGGTACTTTTTTAGTACTGCTTTGGACCGTCAGATTTTTTGTTGAATTTGTAAAAGAAGCTCAAGTAGATAACAGAGCTGAATGGATTTTAAATACAGGGCAGTGGTTAAGTATACCTTTTATATTAATGGGAATCTATCTAATGAGTTCCTCTTCTAAACGACCTGTTAATGATTTATAAGGGGCTGGTCATAATTTTTTTATTCTTTTTTTTGAGTGGGGTTCAATCCTGTGACCAAAAGGTGAAAAAATCAATATCTATTACGAAAGAAATCAATTTTTCGAAAGAAGGTGAATTAACTCTAAGAAAAACAAATGATTCTATATTTAAAACCTTAGATATTGAAATTGCTCAAACCGATTATGAAACTCAAACGGGTTTAATGTATCGTAAGTCGATGGAGGAGCACCAAGGAATGTTATTTATATTTCAGGAAGAGCAACCTCGATCATTTTATATGAAAAATACAGAGTTTTCATTGGATATTATTTACATCAATAAGAAAAAAGAAGTAGTGAGTATTCAAAAAAATACTATACCATATGATAAAAATTCGTTACCCTCAGGGGAACCTGTTTTATATGTATTAGAAATTAAAGCTGGACTTTCTGATCGCTGGGGAATTGAAATTGGGGATAGTGTGAGGTGGCTTCTAAAATAAATTGATTATATTGAAGACTATTAATCTATTAAAAATCTTTAAATTATGAGAAAAATTACGTTATTTTTTATTTTTGTGGGAGGTATAATGTTTGCTCAACAACCGCAGTCTTATCTAGAATTATCCAATCAAAACCAAACGAATGAGTATAATAGTGAAACCGCCACTGTTATAAATAATAGTTCTCAAGGTATCATTGCAACGTATGTTGCTAAAGTGCTTTTTGATATTGGATTGGAAGAGAATTGTTCAGAACCAACAGTCACTTACGAAGATTTTCTCGGAGGTCCAATAGAAATTTTCGATTGTGGTCTTACCATGAGTAACGCAGGTGATGGTTGTTATGATCCAGGAGAACTTGAAATTGGATTTCAAATTTCTGCTTCAAATGGATCTAATACAGTAAGTATACCAGCAGGCGCTATTGGAAATACAGATCCTTTGGCCGGAGCAATAACTTTTGCTGAGTATACCGTAGTTGAATTTACGCCTAGCGTTTATGCAATTGCAATGGATTTATGGGAAAATAATTTTCCGTTAACAGATATTCGAGTTTATGGAGAGACAGGAGATTTAATAGAAACTATACAATGGGATGTCCCAACAAATCTTCAAGTGTTTTTTGGAATGATTGCAGACGAACCAATTTCAAAAATTGAAGTACAAGGTGAACAAGATAGTGGTGAGTTAGTTGGAAATCTTTATTTTGGAGCTACTTGTGAGGCGTTGTCAGTTAATGATCATATTTTATCTCAATTATCAGTTTATCCAAATCCAACAAACGATATCGTAACTATCAAGATGCCACCAAACGTAGAATTAGTTTCTATTAAATTATTTGATGTACTTGGTAATTTAGTTTTAAAGAATGCAAATTTAACACAGATAGATGTTTCTAATTTATCTTCAGGCTTATACCTTTTAGATATCATTACAACAGCAGGAACTGTTTCCAAGAAAATAGTTAGAAAGTAAATATAAAAAATAGTTAAAAAAAAGCCATCTGAACTTCAGATGGCTTTTTTTTAATAAATCAAATAGTTAACGGTAAAAGCAAAGTTATTTTGGATATGGTCAATAGTTGCTTTATCGGTCAAGCCAATATGATAAAGAGATAAATTTCCATTTTGTTGAATTCTTGAATACGAAAAATCAAGACTATAGCTTCCAAAATAAAACCCGATTCCTCCAGAAAAACCATTTAGGTTTCCTCTTGAACTTAATTCCTTATAAGGACTTTCTTGATATTGATAACCGCCTCTTAAGCTTAATCTATTTAATCTGTATTCTCCACCGATTTTGATGGTAGAAGCCCCTTTAAACTCGTTTTTAATTATATTGTTTTCATTATTAAAATAGGTGCTAGAGGAGTTGAAACGGGTGGCTTTGTAATCTTTATAGGAATAGTCAACACTTATTAAACCTTTTTTTCCGAAGATATAGGCGCCGCTAAACGCTAATTTCCATGGAGTTGTTAAACGATATTTGGAGAAAATATTTACAATTCTTGGATTGATAAATTCGTTGTACATTAATCCCTCTACTTCTCTGGTGGTTTCCAAATACTGCGAAGTCTCCTCATAGATATTATACCAAGTAGGAGTGTCAAAAGTTGCAGCAATTTTTAAAGAGTTGGTGATTTTTGCAATAGCCCCAATTTGCGCGGAAAAACCTCCGCCATAGGCATATAAATCGTTTTGAAAACCAACATAACTAACTGTGCTTCCTGGATTGTTATTGGTTTCATTTAAAAAGGTGCTTTGTCTGAAATTAAAATTATTACTATTAAGATTGATTCCAACAGAAATAATATTTTTAATCTCAGCTGCAAAATTAAAGGTGTATTTTCCATTGTAACCAGAAGAACTATAATAATATTTTTGATTAAAAGTACCAGGTGCAATATTAGAATAGTATTCAGTATTTTCAGGATTATCGATATTTTCTGGATCTATTATAAAGCTCTGGTATCCTAGAAACGCATTTTGTGCAGAGACTCCATAGTTGGTTCCCAAATAAGCATATAAACTAGAAATCGTTTCAGTATTTTGTAATTGTAGCAAATCAAGTGAAATTCCTTCAGCTTGCGCCAGAAAGTAATTAGCAATGGAGTTGGTGCCTGTTCCCGCTACAAAAATATCATTGTCAAAATTATTAGTTGCAACGTAATTGAAACCGCCAGAGAACTTATTAATTGCAGATTTTTTATTTCTATAATCTGATGAAAAAATAAAACCAGCTTGATTAAACTTTGAATGGGTATGTGTAGTCTCGGTAGTTGAACCAAAATAAGTAGCGTTGTTTTTGTGGTTGAGTATTGAAATTGTTGCTGAGCCAGTACTTTTAACAAAAATTGCACTGGCTGCTGGATTAATAGCTACCGAAGAAACATCTGCTCCTAAGGCACCAAAAGCACCACTTAATGCATTAAATCTTGCAGTTCCATTGAGCGATTCTGAAGAATATCTTAAGGCATCTTCAATGGTTTGTGCCTTCCCTTTTGAGATTGATATAAATACAATCAACAAAAACATCAACCTAATTGTCATAGAATATAAATTAATTTTTAAAGCCCTCCACGTCTTCCACTAACACCGCGTGAAACGCTTCCTCCACGAGACCCACCACCATAACTGCCACTTCTGGAAGAATTGCTTCTGTAGGAGCTGCTTGGTTTTGTACTGGATCTTGCTCTATTGCTGGTGTTGGATCTTGTTGGGGTTTTGGAAGTATTATAGTTTCTTTTTGAAGAACTTCCATTGGTTGAATTTACTTGATAGCTTCCCCTATTTGTTGCTCCAGTATTTCCGCTATTTAGAGTGGATCTTCTGTTGGATTTAGATCTTGAATAATTCATATTTGAACTATTGTAATTTTCTCTTCGATTGTAATTATTAGTTCCTCTACCTGCATAATTGTTGTTGCTCCTCCCTCTGTTATAACTTCTTGCTCCTGTATAGTTGTAATTGCTTCGTCCTCTGTTATAGGCATATCCATGATACACACCGTGTCCGTAATAGCCACCGTATCCATAGTATCCACCATAACCATACATTGGATACGGGTAAGGATAGCCCCATCCATATCCATAATATGGATAATATCCGCCCCAGTAGTAAGGGTAGCCCCATGCAGAACCAAATCCAATATTCCAACCTCCGTAATATGGAGCATAATTATATCCACCATATACATTGATAGAAATTTGTGTTGAATTAGTTCCCCAAGCACCGTATTGCTCATCGTATTCTGAAATGTAGTCTCTTTTCTCTGTTATTACATAACCGTCAGCGTCCAGCGTGTCTTTTGAATGATAAGCTTCGATATCTGTTAGAATAGTGTTGTCCTCTGGGAGATCTTGATAATCAAGTGACTTTGTCTGAAAATATTGCTTGTAATAATTATTTTTATCTTCTTTATCTTTTACTTCTACAATTATATCTTCAGCTACGGATGTATTTTTAGAAGCGTATATTCCGTCGTTCTTATCATAATTTTCAACTTTATAAGTTCTACATGAACCAAAGAGTAAGGATACCAAAACAAGGATTGGTATCAAATTTAATTTTTTAAAATAGATAAAGGTTTTCATAACAATAGCAATTTAATTGTTGGACATTATAAATTTAAGTAGTTTTGCCGAGAACTAAACTAATTTTAACACTAATTACAATATTTGTGCCAAACACATTACTATGGCTAAAAATCTAACAAAAAGAAGTGAGGACTATTCAAAATGGTATAATGATCTGGTGATTAATGCCGATTTAGCTGAAAATTCGGGTGTAAGAGGATGTATGGTTATCAAGCCTTATGGGTATTCTATTTGGGAAAAAATGCAAGCTGAATTGGATCGAATGTTTAAAGAAACAGGTCATCAAAATGCTTATTTTCCGTTGTTTATTCCCAAGTCCTATTTTAGCAAAGAAGCAAGTCATGTGGATGGTTTTGCCAAAGAATGTGCGGTAGTAACTCATTACAGATTAAAAGAAGATGGGGCGGGTGGAGTTATGGTCGACTCGGATGCTAAACTAGAAGAAGAATTGATTGTTAGGCCTACTTCTGAAACCATTATATGGGACACATACAGAAAGTGGATTCAGTCCTACAGAGATTTGCCATTATTAGTAAATCAATGGGCAAACGTTGTTCGTTGGGAAATGAGAACAAGATTATTTCTTCGAACAGCAGAGTTTTTATGGCAAGAAGGTCATACTGCTCATGCTACTAAAAAAGAAGCCATTGAGGAAACAGAGCAAATGGTTAATATATATGCTGATTTTGTGGAAGAGTTTATGGCTGTTCCAGTAATAAAAGGTTTTAAAACAGCGAGTGAACGCTTTGCTGGAGCAGAAGAAACTTATTGCATAGAAGCCTTGATGCAGGATGGGAAAGCGCTACAAGCAGGAACCTCTCACTTTTTAGGTCAAAATTTTGCAAAAGCATTTGATGTTAAGTTTACAGCGAAAGATGGAAAGCAAGACTTTGTTTGGGCAACTTCTTGGGGAGTTTCTACCCGATTAATGGGAGCGCTAATTATGACTCATAGCGATGATCACGGATTGGTTTTGCCTCCAAAATTAGCGCCAAATCAAGTAGTAATTGTACCTATATATAGAAGTGAAGAACAATTTGATTTGGTTAGTGATGTTGCAAAAGAAGTGATGAAAGAATTAAGAGCTAAAGGAGTTCGAGTTAAATTTGACAATAGAGACACCCATAAACCGGGTTGGAAATTTAATGAATATGAGCTAAAGGGGGTTCCAGTTAGATTAGCTATAGGACCAAGAGATGTTGAAAATGGTACCCTGGAGCTAGCAAGAAGAGACACCTTAACCAAGGAAACGATTTCAAGGAATGAGGTAGTAACGACTGTTGTAGAACTTATGGATGAAATTCAAAGTAATTTATATGACAAAGCAGTTAATTACAGGTCTAAAAATACAACTGAAGTAAATAGTTATGATGAATTTAAAGAAGTTTTAAACTCTAAAGGAGGATTTATTTTAGCTCATTGGGACGGGACATTAGGTACTGAAGAAAAGATAAAAAATGAAACAAAAGCAACGATAAGGTGTATTCCTTTGGATGCTAAAGAAGAGCTTGGATCGTGCATGGTTACTGGTAAACCATCGACTAAAAAAGTGTTATTTGCCAAGGCCTATTAATTTTTAAAAAAAACTTCCTGTAAACTTGTTGCATTTAAAAATAGTTGTATTTTTGCACTCGCATTTAAAAATAAACGGTCCGTTCGTCTAGGGGTTAGGACGCCAGGTTTTCATCCTGGTAACAGGGGTTCGATTCCCCTACGGACTACAAATAAGAATTAAAAAACATTATCATGGCAAATCATAAGTCAGCATTAAAGAGAATAAGAAATAGTGAAGTGAAACGTTTACGTAATCGCTACCAGCACAAAACAACTCGTAATGCAATGAAAAAATTTGTTGAAACTACAGACAAAAAAGAAGCTGAAAAAATGTTTTCAGGCGTTATTTCTATGATAGATAAGTTAGCTAAAACCAATGTTATTCATAATAATAAAGCTTCAAACTTAAAATCTAACATGGCAAAGCACGTTGCTTCTTTGTAAGAAAAAAATACTTCATAAAAAAAACTCCTATACTACCTAGGAGTTTTTTTTATTTTAATACATCACACTTTCTGGGACTAAACTTTTGTAATCGCCTCCATTTTTTATAAGGTCCCTAACAATTGTAGATGATATGAAAGCTAATTGGGGGCTAGTAATTAAGAAAACACTATCTATGGAAGATAGTGAGGAATTAGTTTGAGCGATGGATTGTTCGTAATTAAAATCGGAACTGTTTCTTAACCCTCTTAAAATATATTTTGAATTTATTGATTTACAAAAATCAATAGTCATGCCTTTGTAGGATTCGACTTTAACTCTAGGTTCCTCTTTAAACGTATTTTGGATTTGACGAATTTTATCCTCCAAAGAAAATAATTGTTTTTTATCAGCGTTTACACCAATAGCAATTACAATTTCATCAAAAATTTCAAGGCCTCTATAAATAAGGTCTACATGACCTAAGGTAATAGGGTCAAAAGAACCAGGAAATACAGCTTTTTTCATGATTGGTTTTTTTAAATTTACTATATAACATTTTGAATCATCCTATCAAATAAATCTGTGAGACTCATTCCAATTTCTTTTATCTGTTTGGGGATAATACTCTCTTTTGATAATCCAGGATTGGTATTTATTTCTAAAAAATAAGGTATTCCATCTTGAAGGATAAATTCAGTTCGAGTAAGTCCTTTCATATTGAGGGCTTTATAGATTTTTTTAATTTCTCGTCTTACTTTTTCGGCGTCCTCCTCTGAAATTCGAGCTGGAGTTATTTGATTAGATTTACTAAGATATTTAGCTTCATAATCAAAAAACTCAGTTTCAGAAACAATTTCAGTGAAGGGTAGTATAATGAGATTTTCTTGATTCTTAAAAACACCGACGGAGACTTCTACCCCCTTGATTGCCTTTTCAATGATGATTTCCTCATCTTCTTGATAAGCTTTATGAATAGCAGAATCTAATTCTTCGCTGTTAGACACTTTACTGATGCCAAAACTAGAACCAGCACGGTTTGGCTTTACAAAGCAAGGTAAACCAACGGTCTCTATAATTTCCTTGTGAGAAATGGCATCTCCTTTAGTAAGATAGTAGGATTTGGCGCATGTTATACCTGCATTTTTTAGAACCGAAAGACAATCTCTCTTATTAAAACTTAAAGCTGCTTGATAAAAAGGGGCACTTGTTTGAGGTATATTTATCAAGGATAAATAAGCTTGCAGATAACCATCTTCGCCAGGTGTTCCGTGAATAGTATTAAAAACGACATCAGGTTTTATGACTTTGGTACCATCGGAGAAACTAAAGTCTGTTCTGTTAATAGGATATTTTTTACCGTTTGATGCTACGTAATCCCAACCTTCTTTTAGAACATGAATGGGATATATATGGTATTTTTCAGCATTTATAAATTCACAAACTACATTTCCGCTTTTAAGAGAAATTTCAAATTCACTTGAATAGCCTCCCATTACAACTGCTATATGCTTTTTATTCATAACAAAACTTTAAAAGCTACGTTTAACAAAAATATCATTATTCATTATAAAGATACTAACTTTAGGTTTTATATTTTTGTAAAATAACATCATCTTATGTCATTTATTAAATTTTTGTTTACAAGAGTGTTTATAAAACAACTTTTAATTGCAGGGTTTGTCCTCCTTATTTTTGTTATAACAACACTTTTTTGGTTAAAATCAAGTACCAATCACAACCAAAAAATTAAGGTTCCGGATTTAGCTAAACTTAGTTTAGACATAGCCGAAGAAAAATTAGCTGAATTAGACCTAAGATTTGTGGTATTGGATTCTTCAAATTACAACCCTGATTTCCCAAAACATTCTGTTATTGAACAATTACCTGAAGCTGGTGAATTTGTGAAAGAAAATCGCAAAATTTATTTAACACTCAATAGGTCTGGGTATGTTTTTTTAGAAGTTCCTAACGTCATTGGTAAAACGAAAAGACAGGCAGCTCCCACCTTGGTTTCGATGGGTTTTCAAATAGGAAAAATTGAATACAGTTCATATATAGCATTGGACGAAGTATTAGAAATGAGCTATAAAGGAAAAAAGATAACTCCTGGAGATAAGCTGCAAAAAACCTCCATTATAGATTTTGTTTTGGGGGATGGTGAAGGAAGCTTAAAAAGAAAATTTGATAAAAAATAAATCGAATGCTGAAGGAAAATAGTTTAGAGGGACCAATCAGAGATAACCAAGATTTATACGAACATTTTCATTTTGTCGCACAAAAAGGACAGCAACCGCTTCGGGTCGATAAGTATTTGATGAATTATATTGAAAATGCTACACGAAGTAAAATTCAACAAGCTGCTAAAGATGGAAATATTTATGTAAATGATGTCACTGTCAAATCCAATTATAAGGTAAAGCCAAATGATGTAGTTCGAGTTTTATTTGAGCA
>SGZC01000027.1 GCA_004213605.1 Flavobacteriales bacterium | reverse complement strand
TACGCGTTACGCACCCGTGCGCCGGTCGTCAGCAGAAAAGCAAGCTTCTCTCTGTTACCCCTCGACTTGCATGTGTTAGGCCTGCCGCTAGCGTTCATCCTGAGCCAGGATCAAACTCTTCATTGTATAATCTTAAATAATATTTAAGTACAAGTATCAAGTTCTCAAAAAAATCTCAGGTATTTTACTTAGTTTAGTTTTTCAATATAAATAACCATATAAATATAGTTATCTACGCTGTCAATTTCAATATCTCAATGAACATTTTTTTTGGGTTTTAAAACCCAAATTTACTCTTATTTAACGCCTATTTTTTATCTAAGCGGCTGCAAATATACAACTGTTTTTTATTCTCGCAACAATTTTTAAAAATAATTTGAAAATAAATTTTTAAGAGCTTTTTTCAACATGCTTATAACAATTAAATCTTTGTTAAAGCGGGTGCAAATATACAACTGTTTTTTATTCCCGCAACCATTTTTAAAATTAATTTAAAATAAATTTTTAAGAGCTTTTTTAACCTGCTTCTAACCAATAGAATTAGATTGAAGCGGGTGCAAATATAAAAACTTATTTGTTTTTTTGACCAAAAAAAAAGAAAAATTAACGTTATTTAATTACCCATTTTATAACGTACTGATAAACCAAAACTTACAGGTTAAAAAATTATTACCTTAATATCTATATCTGCAAATATTTATTGAATAAAATTATTTTTAAATCCATTGAAACTTTTATTACAATTCAATAAAATGCTGTTGTAAAACAACTAAACTCGTATTATCTTTGCATCTTAAATTTACAACCTATGATAGCGATCACTTTACCTGACGGTAGTGTAAAGCAATTCGAATCTGAAACTACTCCAATGGGAGTTGCCATCAGTATAAGTGAAGGATTTGCAAGAAATATAATTTCTGCATCATTTAACGGAAAAACAATAGAGACATCAACACCTATTACAAAAGACGGTGAACTTGTACTATATACTTGGAAAGATAAAAAAGGAAAAGAAGCGTTCTGGCATTCGTCAGCTCATATTCTTGCTCAAGCACTAGAAGACTTGTACCCAGGTATAAAACTTACCATTGGGCCTGCTATCGAAAATGGCTTTTACTATGATATTGATCTTGTAGACAATACCATTTCAGAAAAAGATTTAACAACTATTGAAAATAAAATGTTAGAGATTGCTCGAGGTAAACACACATTTTCCATCCGAGAGTCCTCTAAAGCAGATGCGCTAGAATACTATAAAAAGCAAGGCAATCATTACAAGATAGAATTAATTGAAAATCTAGAAGAAGGTACCATTACATTTTGTGACCATGATAACTTTACCGATTTATGTAGGGGTGGACATATACCAAATACTGGTATAGTAAAAGCTATTAAATTAACGAGTATTGCTGGAGCCTATTGGAGAGGAGATGAAAACAACAAACAGCTCACTCGTATTTATGGCGTAAGTTTTCCAAAACAAAAAGAACTAAAAGAATACCTTGCCTTGCTAGAGGAAGCAAAAAAAAGAGATCATAGAAAATTAGGAAAAGAATTAGAATTATTTACCTTTTCTAAAAAAGTGGGACAAGGACTTCCGCTATGGCTTCCTAAAGGGGCAGCTTTGAGAGAAAGACTTGAAAATTTCCTTAAAAAAGCTCAAACAAAAGCTGGCTATGAAATGGTTGTTTCTCCCCATATAGGCCATAAAGAACTCTACATGACTTCCGGGCATTACGAAAAATATGGCGCAGACAGTTTTCAGCCTATTAAAACTCCTAATGAGGGCGAGGAATTTCTATTAAAACCTATGAATTGTCCCCATCATTGTGAGATATACAACTCTAAACCATATTCATACAAAGATTTACCAAAACGGTTTGCTGAGTTTGGAACTGTATATCGCTATGAACAAAGTGGAGAATTACATGGCCTTACAAGAGTTAGAGGATTTACTCAAGATGATGCGCATATTTTTTGCACACCAGATCAATTGGATCAAGAATTTAAAAATGTAATTGACTTAGTGTTGTATGTTTTTGGATCCTTAGGTTTCGAAAATTTCACTGCTCAAGTTTCTTTGAGAGATCCAGATAATCCAGAAAAATATATAGGGAGTAATGAAAACTGGGATAAGGCTGAAAAAGCAATATTAAATGCTACCATAGAAAAAAGCTTGGATTATGTTATTGAAAAAGGAGAAGCCGCTTTTTATGGTCCAAAGTTAGATTTTATGGTAAAAGATGCTTTGGGAAGAAGCTGGCAATTGGGAACGATCCAAGTAGACTATAATCTCCCTGAAAGATTTGAATTAGAATATAAAGGAAGTGATAACGAACATCACAGACCTGTTATGATACATCGAGCACCATTTGGAAGTATGGAGCGTTTCATAGCAATTTTATTAGAACATACTGGCGGAAATTTCCCTTTGTGGCTTATGCCAGAACAGGTTAGTATATTGACTTTGAGCGAAAAATATGAAAAATACGCAGAAAAAGTTTTAAATGTGCTGGAAAATAACGAAATTCGCGCCCTTGTAGATAATAGAAGTGAAACAATAGGAAAGAAAATAAGGGAAGCAGAAATGAATAAAATTCCTTACATGCTAATTTTAGGGGATCAAGAAGAAGTTGAAAATTCAGTTTCCGTAAGAAAGCATAGTGAGGGTGACCTCGGGTCAATGACTGCTGAAGCATTTTCTTCATTATTAAATAACGAAATCAACATAAACAAAAAAGAATTTATTGTATAACATTAAAAAATTATAGCCATAGCAATACGTAGAAAAAGAAGCAGAGGTCCAGCCAGGATAATTAAAGAAGACAAACACAGGATAAACCAAAAAATTCGCGCTCAAGAAGTGAGATTGGTTGGCGAAAATGTTGAAGTTGGTGTTTACAGTCTCAGCAAAGCTTTAGAAATATCCAGAGAACTCGAAGTAGATTTAGTTGAGATCTCACCTAATGCAACCCCTCCTGTATGTAAAGCAATGGATTATAAAAAATTTGTTTATGAACAAAAAAAGCGTGAAAAAAATCTAAAGTCCAAAGCAACCAAAGTAATAATAAAAGAGATTCGTTTTGGACCTAATACCGATAATCATGATTATCAATTTAAAAAGAAGCACGCTGAGAAATTTTTAAAGGAAGGAGCAAAATTGAAAGCCTTTGTATTTTTTAAAGGTCGTTCTATAATTTATAAAGATAAAGGAGAAATTTTGCTATTACGCCTTGCTCAAGAACTTGAAGATTTTGGTAAAGTAGAACAAATGCCAAAACTAGAAGGTAAAAGGATGACCATGTTTATTGCTCCGAAAAAAGCAAAATAATAAATCAACCTATCATTTAGATAATAATAATACAAGTGAAATAAATAGATAAAAACTAGGAAACATGCCTAAACAAAAAACAAAATCTAGTGCCAAAAAGAGATTTAAACTTACAGGTACTGGTAAAATCAAAAGAAAGCATGCGTTTAAAAGCCATATTTTAACAAAGAAGACTAAAAAACGTAAGCTAGCTTTAACGCATGACACAGTTGTGCACAAAGCGGATGAAAGTAACGTTAAGCAAATGCTTCGAATGAAGTAGTCCTTAACTGGTTAACAAAATTATAAACCCTGGAGTAAGGCCATAAAGAATTCTAAAGAATCGCCTTCTACAAAAAAACAAAATTATGCCAAGATCAGTAAATTCAGTTGCTAAAAGAGCCCGTAGAAAAAAGGTAATGAAGCAAGCCAAAGGATACTTTGGAAGACGTAAAAATGTATGGACAGTAGCAAAAAATGCTGTCGATAAAGCGATGCAATACTCATACAGAGATCGTCGCGCTAAAAAAAGAACATTTCGTGCATTATGGATTACTCGTATTAATGCGGGTGCCAGAGAACACGGCATGTCTTATTCACAATTCATGGGAAAAGTAAAAGCTAACAATATCGAATTAAACCGAAAGGTTTTAGCCGATTTAGCGATGAACCACCCAGACGCTTTTGAAGCGATTGTAAAAAAAGTAAAATAAGACATAAAAACTATTTATTTCATTGAAAAAAACCGCTTATTCAGCGGTTTTTTTTGTGTTTAATGGGGGCTATCATTAAGAATTTAATGGAAACTAGAACTACCTTCAACTTTACTATTGAAATTACTTTATTTATTGTAATTTTAATAACAGTTGATTAAAGATTGTTTATATTGGTTAAAAAGACATAAATGAGGATATTATTTCTAATTTTTTTTCTGGTAATTATATCTGGAAACAACAACTATCTTTTCTCACAAACTGGTGAAACATATGTTATCAATAGGAACGAGTCTGTTTATATTCCATTAGGGAAAATCTCTTTTGCAGACAGCATCGTTAATTTTAAACTCGGAAAACCCGCCCCTTACAAAAAATACCAAAATAGTTCACAGGCCTTAAATGAACCTAATTACAGATCCTATGATAAACCGGATTACGTTTCAATTGGCTGTAAAGGAACATTAACAGTTGCTTTCACAGACAATGGTTTTATGAACCTTAAAGGAAACGATTTGTATATATTTGAAGTAGGTCCTTCAAAAGAGGCTGCAAGAATAGAAATTTCAGAAAATGGAAAAGATTGGATATTTGCTGGTAATATATCTGGTGGAAAATCAATAATAGACCTAGAGGATCAAAATATTTCTACAAAAAATGTTTTTTATTTTGTAAGAATAATCGATCAAAAAGCGGTTTGCAGAAGTAAAACTGCAGGAGCAGATATCGATGCAATAGGTGCAATAAATTGCGTTATTAGGCTAACGTTAAACACAGAACTTCTCTTTAAATTTGATGAATATAATATCCAGAAATCTGCCGATTCAATATTACTAAATTTAACCAATACTATTCAAAAGTTTGATAAAGCAACAATCTTGATTGATGGTCATACAGATAGTGATGGAAATGAAAGTTATAATTTAGATTTATCTAGTAAAAGATGTCACTCGGTGGCCAATCGATTAAAAACATTATTACAAAACAATTCAAATTATGATTATTTAAATAATTCCTACGGAGAAAGTAAACCCAGAGTAACCAATAGTTCCGATCATAACAAACAGTTGAACAGAAGGGTAGAAATTACTATACTACCACCCTTAAGTTATTATGAGTCGTTGAATGAAAATTAGGTTTTTTGTTTTTTCTTTTTAGCAGCTGGAAATAGTACATTATTTAAAATCAACCGATACCCAGGAGAATTTGGATGTAGTTCTAATTCAGTTTTGGGATCCCCTACTCGATGCTGATAGTCCTCAGGATCGTGACCACCATAAAAAGTAAAAAACCCTTTTCCTTTAATTCCATGGATGTATCGAGCCTCACCATTGGCTTTTTGTTCTCCCATGACTAAAACATTTGCTTTAATTTGATCTCTTTCGTAAGCAGTTGTTTGTCCCATAAAGCCTTTTATTAAGGAGGTATGGTTTTGATTTAGCATGGTCGGTATAGGATCCCACTTTGCTGAATAATCCATTAAAGTAAAATAATCGATTTCTTTGTTGATTTTTCGCTTAGAGGTCATATCGACAGATGAAAACTCGTACACCATCGGACTTCTTTCCAATATGAAATTTTTAAAGGCGAAGGTATTATCATAATTTATTTTACTTTGATATCCAGCATCACTAGGATCATCATCAAACATTGTTTCACAAATATCAACCCCTTCTGCAGCCAATGCAATATCAAAGCTATCCGTCGCACTACACATCGCAAACATAAAGCCACCACCAACAACATAATCTCTTATTTTTAAGGAAACTTCTAACTTAAGTTCAGATACTTTATTGTATCCTAGATTTGAAGCCATTAATTCTGCTTCTTTTTTGTTTTTAATATACCATGGTGCGGTACGATACGCTCGATAAAATTTACCATATTGTCCTGTAAAATCCTCGTGGTGAAGATGCAACCAATCATAAAGTAAAAGTTGATCATTTAAAACTTCTTTATCATAGACGATCGTATAAGGAATCTCTGCATAGGTTAAAACCATAGTTACTGCGTCGTCCCATGGTTGATTTCCCTTTGGTGAATAAACAGCTACTCTAGGGGCCTTTTCAAGAACAACCGCTTCCATATTTTGAGAAGGGCTGCTAATTAAGTTTAAGATTTCTTCTGTTTTAGAATTGGATATTAGCTCAAAAGAAATTCCTCTTACTTGACATTCTTTTTTTATTTCTTCGGTATCGGGTAATAAAAAAGAACCTCCTCTATAATTAAGGAGCCATTTTACTTTTAACTGCTTTTTTAAAGTCCAATAGGTTAAGCCATAGGCTTTAAGATGCTCTGCTTGACTGTCTGAATCCATTGGGACCAGAATATAAGAAGCTGTTACTGTTGAATGAAGTAATACCGTAAAAAACAAAATAAAAAAAAATCTCATAGAAGTAAATAACTAACAAAATTTCTAACGCAATGTAAAATTAATAAACTAAAAATTAGCGATCCATATTTTTGAATTTAAAAAAACACGGGTTCATTAAAATGGTATATCATCGTCGTTATCAGAAAAATTATTATTCATGGAGCTACCAAATGCCTCATCTGGTGAAGCTGAAGGATTTGTTTTAAATGTATCATCATTAGCAGCGGCATTCATTCTAGAATGATATTCATTTGAAAAATTAAATTCATCTAAATCTTCAAATTTTCCAAGGTGCCCTAGGAATTTTAATCGAATTTCGTCCAAGCCTCCATTACGGTGCTTTGCTACGATAAACTCTCCTTGGCCCTCAGTCGGACTGTGTTCATCATCATCCCATTCATCAATTTTATAATACTCTGGTCTATAAATAAAAGAAACAATATCTGCATCCTGTTCAATAGCACCAGATTCTCTTAAATCCGAGAGTAATGGTCTTTTAGTTCCGCCTCTAGTTTCTACTGCACGTGATAATTGAGAAAGTGCTATCACTGGAATATTTAATTCTTTAGCCAAAGCCTTAAGATTTCTGGAAATTGTAGAAATTTCTTGTTCTCTATTACCTCCTTTTTGATTTCCACCAGCTGTCATTAACTGCAGATAATCTACCATAATCAATTTGATTTTATGCTGAGATGCCAATCTTCGAGCTTTTGCTCTTAAATCAAATATAGAAAGTGAAGGTGTATCGTCAATAAACAAAGGGGCTTTCTCAAGACTTTTTACTTTAACATTTAATTGTTCCCATTCGTGTTTTTCTAAATTACCAGTTCTTAATTTATCAGAATTTAATCCTGTTTCAGAGGAGATTAAACGAGTTATTAACTGAATAGAAGACATTTCTAGAGAAAAAAACGCAACTGGTATATTGTGCAAAACTGAAATATTTCGAGCCATTGACAATGAGAAGGCAGTTTTTCCCATACCTGGCCTTGCTGCAATAATTATTAGATCACTTGGTTGCCAACCTGAAGTAAGTTTATCAACTTTAACAAAACCTGAAGGTATTCCTGATAAGCCCTCTCTATTGGCAATTTCTTCAATTTTTTTCTTAGCTTCAATTACCAAATCCTGAGCGCTTATAGTAGACTTTTTAATATTACCTTGTGTAATTTCGTATAATTTTGATTCAGCTGTATCAAGTAAATCGAAAACATCAGAACTTTCATTGTAGGAGTCTTCAATTATTTCATTCGAAATTTTAATAAGGCTACGCTGTATAAATTTCTGTATGATAATTCTAGCATGAAACTCAATATGTGCTGATGAGGATACTTTTTGGGTTAATTGTATCAGATAAAAATCACCTCCGATTGATTCAAGTTTTTTTTGTGTTTTTAATTTAGACGATACGGTTAATAAATCAATAGGAAGTCCTTCTTTAAACAACATAAAAATCGCTTCAAATATTTGTTGATGCGCTTGCTTATAAAAAACCTCTGGGTGTAGAATATCAATAACTTCATCTACACCTCTTTTGTCAACCATCATAGCCCCAAGCACAACTTCTTCTAAATCAAGGGCTTGTGGAGGTATTTTTCCTTTCTCTAAAGAAATTACTTGACTTTTTTGCTTGGAATAAGAGCTTTGAGGTTTTATTTTTTCCATAGCGCTAAAGTAATTAAAATTGAAATGTTATAGGGTTTAAATTTAATGATCAAAGTTAACTGCTCATTAACAATTTAATTGTTGACAACTCAAAAAAATTGTTGATAAGCATAAAAAAATCTGAATATGCGGCCTTCGAATTTTGCTAAAGGTTTGTTAATGAATAACTAAGCGTTAAAGACGCCCATTTCTGAATATTTCTTCATCCTATTTTTAATCAATTCTTTTGGGGATAAGTTCTTAAGAGAATTGTATTCTTTTATTATAACGTTTGATACAATTTCAAAAGTTTTTTCTTTGTTATTGTGGGCACCTCCGAGAGGTTCTTTGACAATCAAATCGATTAAATTTTGTCGTTTCATGTCATTGGCAGTCAATTTTAAAGCCTCTGCAGCCTGTTCTTTGTATTCCCAACTTCTCCAAAGTATGGAAGAACAACTTTCAGGTGAAATTACTGAATACCAGGTGTTCTCAAGCATTAAAACTCTATCTCCTACACCTATACCTAGAGCTCCTCCACTGGCTCCTTCTCCAATAATTACTACTATTATTGGAACTTTCAAGCGGGTCATTTCAATAATATTTCTTGCGATTGCTTCCCCTTGTCCTCGCTCTTCAGCTTCAAGTCCTGGATAAGCTCCTGGCGTATCAATAAAACTAATTACTGGAATTCCAAATTTTTCAGCGGATTTCATTAGTCGCAATGCTTTTCTATAGCCCTCAGGATTTGACATCCCAAAATTTCTATATTGTCTAGTTTTAGTATTGAATCCTTTTTGTTGTCCAATAAACATAAAAGATTGGTCTCCTATCTTACCCAAACCACCTATCATGGCTTTGTCATCTTTAAAATTTCGATCCCCATGCAACTCCAAAAAACTATCTCCACAAATGGCTTTGATATAATCTAACGTGTAGGGTCTATTTGGATGTCTAGATAGCTGAACACGTTGCCAAGGAGTTAAATTTTTGTAGATTTTTTTTTTGGTTTCGTCTAATTTCTTTTTTATTTGTGAACAAGTATTTGAAACATCAACATCGCTCTCAGTTCCAATTGCACAGGCTTTTTCGTATTGTTCGTTTAATTCTTTAATGGGTAATTCAAAGTCAAGATATTCCATACAATCTAATTAAAATTAACTGAATATTAAATCACAAATATAAAGGATATAGTTTGTAAATAATCAATCTTTTTTTCTTGTTTTAATTATTCCATTTACAATGACGGTCATTAAGATAATCAGGGCACCTAAATAAAAGGTAGGATGCATGTATTCCTTATCTCCTAATATTAATAAGGCTAACAAAATTCCGTAAACGGGTTCCATATTAGTGGTTAACATTAATGTATAAGGACTTATCCATTTCATTATGTGAACCGCTGCTATAAAGGCATATGCAGTGCAAATAGAAGCTAATAGGATGATATAAATCCAATCTAAATTCGACAAATCAAAAAATGATGGACTAAAACCATCCGTTGAAAAGATGAAAATTGTCACAAATACAAAACCAAATAATAATTCGTAAAAGGAAATTAATGACGCATTATGTTTTTTAACAATCATTCCATTAAAAATTGAAAATAGAGCTCCTAAAAAAGAAGATAACAATGCAAATAGAATTCCCGTCAAATGTGTCGATTCTACTTTAAATATAATATATAAGCCAACAATAACTATCAAACCAAATAACACCTCATAATTAATTATTTTTCGTTTAAAAAAAATAGGTTCTAAAAATGAGGTAAAAAAAGCACCAGTGGACATCATTGCTAAAGTAATAGAAACATTAGATACCTTAATTGCCTTAAAAAACGCCAGCCAGTGTAAGGCTATTAATAAGCCGATAAATGCAAATATTAGCAGTGATTTCAAAGATATTTTTAAACGTCCTTTTGAAATGATAATAAAAATAACAACAAAAATCGAACCCAACAACATTCTGAACCAGACCAATGGGTCGGCTTTAATCGTAATTAAATCGCCTAAAACTGCTGTGAAGCCCCAAATAAAGACTATAAAATGTAAATGCAAATAATTTGCTAATTTATCGTTTTGCATTACGAAGTAAATATATTGCCAAAATTGCAAAAACAAAGTTAGGAAACCAAGTAGCTACTATAGGGGAAAAATCACTTTGTTCAGCCATGGTTCCAAAAATTTTATCAAAAAATATAAAGATCATTCCGATACCTATACCTATAGCTAAATTTACACCCATTCCTCCCCTTCGTTTCATGGAAGAAACAGCAACAGCGATTATCGTTAAAATATATGCTGATATAGGTAAACTCCAACGCTTAAATCTTACCACTTCGTACCTATTTATATAGGAAGATCCTCTCTTTTTTTCTCTTTCAATAAAAGAATTTAGTTCGGTGTAATTTAAGGTTTCGGCAATATATTCTACAGGTGTTAAATCTTCTAAATCAAAGCTAAAGGTAGTATCTTTTTTTGCTTGTGATTCAAGCAAGTCTTCATTGGGATTGATGGTTCTTTTTAAGTATCTATACAAGGTATAGGTGCTATCAGACTCATTAAAAACTATTTTATCGGCTTTAATTTTGTATTCTAATTGATTTCCATTAAAATGTTCTAATGTAAACTTTTCTCCAGTTTTATCTTTTACATTGAAATAACTAACGTAAATATAATCTTGATCATTTATTTGTCGGTAAACATTGGTCTGGGTTCGATCTTTCTTACTCTTTTTAATATACTTGTAAATAAACTCGTTAAATCCTTTACTAGCCATTGGCGCTAGATACATTCCCATAATAAGTGCTCCAATACAAACAATAGTGGCACCTATAAAATAAGGCCTTAAAAATCGATAAAAGGAGACTCCGCTACTCAAAAAAGCGATCACTTCAGTATTATTGGCAAGTTTTGAAGTAAACCAAATAACAGAAAGAAATAAAAACAAAGGAAATAGTAGATTAGCGAAATAAATAGTAAAATAAATGTAGTATTCAACAACTTCTAGAAAAGGGGCTTCGTTTTGAAGTATTTTGTCAATTTTTTCAGCGAGATTTACGGTAATACCAATAGGAATAAAGAGTAGCAAAAGTAACGTAAAAGTTCCTATGTATCTTTTTAATATGTATCGATCAAGAATACTCAACATTTATTACAACTTATTGTCCATTTGTTTTACCATTTTATTTTTCCAACTTCCAAAGTCTCCTGCTAATATATGCTTTCTGGCTTCACGAACCAACCACAAATAAAAACCTAAATTATGTATTGTTGCTATTTGCCTTCCTAACATTTCGTTGACTGTAAATAAATGTCTTAAATATGCTTTACTGTAGGCAGTGTCCACCCAGGTGATGTTCATGGGGTCAATTTCAGAAAAATCATCAGCCCATTTTTTATTTTTAATGTTTATAGAACCATACGCAGTAAAAAGCATTCCATTTCTTCCATTTCTAGTAGGCATTACACAGTCAAACATATCAATTCCCAAGGAAATATTTTCTAATAAATTTATAGGGGTTCCTACCCCCATTAAATATCTTGGTTTATCCTTTGGAAGTACTTCGGTTACAACAGCTGTCATTTCATACATTTCCTCTGCTGGCTCTCCCACAGATAAGCCACCTATTGCATTTCCTTCAGCACCTACAGAGGCGATATATTCTGCAGATTGTTTTCTTAAATCTTTATAGGTACTACCCTGAACAATCGGAAAAAAAGTTTGATGATAATTGTATTTTAGGGGTGTTTTTTTTAAGTGATCAATACAACGCTCCAACCAGCGATGCGTCATATGCATCGATCTTTTTGCGTATTGATAATCGCAAGGATATGGGGTACACTCATCAAAAGCCATAATGATATCTGCACCAATTGTTCGCTGAATTTCCATAACATTTTCTGGTGTAAATGTGTGATAACTTCCATCTATGTGCGATTTAAACTTTACTCCTTCTTCTTTAATTTTTCGATTAGCAGAGAGTGAATAAACTTGATATCCACCACTGTCGGTTAGAATATTTCGATCCCAATTCATAAATTTATGAAGGCCTCCGGCTTTTTCTAATATACAAGTTTTTGGACGTAAATATAAATGATAAGTGTTTCCTAAAATAATATCAGGATTGATATCCTGTTCTAACTCTCTTTGGTGAACTCCCTTTACGGTACCTACAGTTCCTACAGGCATAAATATGGGAGTTTCTATTTTTCCATGATCGGTAGTAATGGTCGCTGCTCTTGCCTGAGTTGAAGTATCAGTCGCTTTTAAATCGAATTGCATCTTAACTGTTTAAAAACCTATTTGAATTAATAGGATACACAAATATAAAATGAATTGTTGTTTTAATGGAAGAAGTGATAGGTATAATTTACTTTTTATTGAAAACATCTTATTCTGTTAACTAAAAAGCATAAATCGTTAATAACTGTAACAAATTCCATTTTGTGTAGGGCTATCAAAAGTCTATTTTTGAGCAAGAAAAACAACAATATGCCAGATATTAATCACATAAACAATTTAGTAATACAGGTGCGTAGAGATATTTTACGTCAGGTACATAAAGTAAATTCGGGACATCCCGGAGGCTCACTTGGTTGTGCCGAATTTTTAGTTGCACTTTACCAAGAAATAATGGATCGTAAATCTACCTTTCAAATGGATGGTATTGGGGAGGATCTTTTCTTTTTATCAAACGGTCATATCTCTCCGGTTTTTTACAGTGTTTTAGCTAGATCAGGATATTTTCCTGTTAAAGAACTCAACACCTTTCGATTACTTAACACTAGATTGCAAGGGCACCCTACTACTCATGAAGGGTTACCTGGCATAAGGATTGCCTCTGGATCACTAGGACAAGGTATTTCAGCAGCCATAGGCGCTGCTCAAAGTAAAAAGTTAAATTATGACACTAAATTAGTGTATACCCTTTGTGGTGACGGTGAATTGCAAGAGGGCCAAAATTGGGAAGCTATTATGTATGCAGCCGGGAATAATATAGATAATCTTATCGTTACTGTTGATTACAACAAACAACAGATAGATGGAGCTACCGATGATGTTTTACCGCTTGGAAATCTAAGAGCCAAATTTGAAGCTTTTGATTGGGAAGTGATAGAAATAAAAAAAGGGAATGATTTGGATTCTATACTAAATGGAATGAAAATCGCTAAAGATAAAACTGGTAATGGTAAACCTGTATGTGTTTTATTGCATACCATTATGGGCAACGGAGTCGATTTTATGATGCATACCAATGCCTGGCACGGAAAGGCACCCAACGATGAACAATTAGAAGAAGCTTTAAAACAAAATCCTGTAACACTGGGTGATTACTAAAATACAATTAGAAATTCATATGAAAAAATATATAGATACCGGTAAAAAAGATACAAGATCTGGGTTTGGTGCAGGACTCACCGAATTAGGAAAATCAAATGAGAACGTAGTAGCTCTTTGTGCTGATCTGGTAGGGTCTTTAAAAATGAATGATTTTCAAAACAATCATCCAGAGCGTTTTTACCAGGTTGGAATAGCTGAAGCCAATATGATGGGAATCGCTGCCGGTATGACCATCGGTGGAAAAATTCCTTTTACAGGAACTTTCGCGAACTTTTCAACTGGAAGAGTATACGACCAAATTCGTCAATCAATTGCTTACAGTGGAAAGAATGTGAAAATTTGTGCCTCTCATGCAGGGTTAACTTTGGGGGAAGATGGAGCCACTCATCAAATATTAGAGGATATTGGCTTAATGAAAATGTTACCAGGAATGACGGTTATTAATACTTGTGATTATAATCAAACTAAAGCTGCTACAAAGGCGATTGCAGATTATAAAGGGCCTGTTTACCTTAGGTTTGGAAGACCAAAAGTAGCTAATTTTACTCCTGAAGATCAAGCCTTTGAAATTGGAAAAGCGGTTCAATTACAGGAGGGAAATGATGTAACTATAGTTGCTACTGGACACCTCGTTTGGGAAGCTTTGGAAGCAGCAGAAATTTTAAACGAACAAGGAATAACTGTCGATGTGATTAATATTCACACCATAAAACCATTGGATGAAACTGCTATTTTAAAAAGTATTGCTAAAACTAACTGTGTGGTCACTGCTGAAGAACACAATATCTTAGGAGGTTTGGGAGAAAGTGTAGCTCGAGTATTGGCTAAAAACAATCCAACACCACAAGAATTTGTGGCAACACAAGATACCTTTGGAGAATCTGGAACTCCTAAACAATTAATGGAAAAATACGGATTAAACGCGCGTGCAATCGTTGACGCATCCTTACGAGTAGTAAGCAGAAAATAATCTATTTAAAACTTTAAACTAGTAGGTGTTCTCGTCTAAGTAATCGGGTATTCCGTCGTTATCAGCATCAAGAAAAACTACGGTGTAGATGGTAACAACGCCTGTTTCTGTATTTGTTTTACGTTGCATTTCTACTTCATTATCTGCTAGTTCGGGGTCGGGATCTCCTGGATTTAAGAGGTATTGATTCGCCTCTACTTCGAATCGTGTTAATTTACCATCACCATCATCATCCGGATCGTTAAAGTTTGGAAACCCGTCATTATCGGTATCATCATCTAGTTCATTTCCATTCCCATTTAAGTCTTCAAACTCTGATAAGATAGTGTCTAAATCTTGATCTGTTTTTTCGACAGCAAAGGTTTGAAAAGAAAAAATGAGTTGATCGTAAAATTCAATACCACTCCCAACAGGGGGCGTATTATAATAACCTAATCCCGATTGCATAAACACAGCTCCCACGCCAAAATCTTCGAAAGTTAGCGTTCCATCAGAATTTTCAGTAAACCCTGTTGCTCCGTTGAATTCAATTAAAGCTGCTTGAAAGCCTTTAACCACACGAGTCAAATCAAAAGAAATAGGACTAACACTACTATCAAAAACTTCTGTTGGATATACCGTTTCATAATCCTCATTTACTAGAATTTCTCTCTCTCGGAGTGAAGTTCCTACATAATTTAAAGTGGTTTTATCTGAGAAATTTATTCGTTCTCCTTCCCCTTGTTTTACTTTTAAGTAATACAACTTATAGATCACTCCATCCTGAAATATGTCTTCAACATTTTTAGACAAAACTTGGTCGATTAGAGGCGTTTTATTTGCGTTGTCACCAGCTATAGTATCAAATACTATTTTATAGTCAAAATTGATTGGTGGATTGGTAAATTGTTCATAGTTGTAAAAATGAGTTTCTAAATAATTTTCAATCATCAATGTTGCTGGCACCGCTTCTTCATCCCTTTCTCTAGGGGGAACAATTATCACACCGTCATCGTCTGGATCGCAGGAAAAAACCAAAGCAAATAAAATAGCTACCAGAGGTAATAAAAAAACATTTCTACTCATTTTTCTTTTTTTAGTTGGCCAAATATACGATTTTAAGCTATTTTTACTGAATAAGATTAACATCATTTTAATATATGAGGATAGATAAGTATTTATGGTGTGTTCGTTACTTTAAAACCAGAAGTATAGCTACCCAAGCTTGTAAAAAAGGATCGGTAAAAATTGATAAAACTTCTGTTAAACCCGCAAGAGATGTTTATCCCGGAGATGTCATAGAAGTTCGAAAAGATCAAGTGTACTATACCCTACAAGTTTTAGATTTGCCCACCAGTAGGCTTGGTGCAAAATTAGTAGACCAATATCGAAAAGACATCACTCCAAAAGAAGCATTTTCAAACAAAGAACTACTCCAATATGCCAAGGATTACTACCGTAAAAAAGGTACTGGAAGACCCAGTAAAAAAGATCGAAGAGATTTAGAAGATTTTACAGAATCTGTCTCTGATGATTAGTAGCTCATTCACTATCTTTGAATAAAATTATTACTTTATGACTCAAATTGAGAACATCATTTTAGATCAAAAACAAATCGATCATAAAATAAGGCGTATTGCTTATCAAATTTATGAAAATAATGTTTCTGAAAAAGAAGTTATTATTGCTGGAATTTTTGAAAACGGATTTATTTTCGCGAAAAAAATAAAAAACGTTATTGAAAAAATATCACCTATAAAGGTAGTTATGTGTAAAGTCATGATTGATAAAAAAAATCCTATTATGCCTATTACCACC
>SGZC01000026.1 GCA_004213605.1 Flavobacteriales bacterium | reverse complement strand
CTAAAACTAAATTCTTTGACGTTTACATAAAGGTTGTGTAAATTTATAAAAACAAAATAGAAAATTTGCTTTATTTTAATAAGTTATGAAGAAGAAAGTCCTTTCCCAAATAAACGCAATAGCTCAGGGGATTGTTAGCTCAGAAAATGAGATCGATATTTCCAAATTAAAAAACGCATTGTTGCAGCTTTATGAAAAGCTAACGATTTTAGAATTCTTAGAATCTAGTGTTGAAACTGAATTTGAAAAACCAGAAAGAACCGCAATAGACTCGAAAACATATAGAGAACAAAATTGGTTTAAAGAACCAGATCCAGTACCACAAAACCCTCATGAGGAAGAACTAGTGGAACCCTTGACTGAAAAAATTAAAGATATTGTTGCCAATATGCCCAATGAAAACGAGGAAGCCATTGAAGAATTATTAAAAGAAATTATTCCATCAAAAGAAACCTCTAAAAATGATTTAGAGGAATTTGCCGCATCTTACACAGAAAACCCTGTTTTTGAAAGAAAGCAAAAGATGGAAGTTGAGGAAAAACCAAAGTCGATTAATGACAACATCAATTCAGGTCTTCAAATCGGGCTAAATGATCGAATAGCTTTTATAAAACAGTTATTTAATAATAGTACAGACGATTACTTAAGAGTGTTATCTCAAATTAACTCGATGGACACTTTTGAGGAAGTTCAGACGTTTATACAAAGCAAAGTAAGGTTAGATTATAATTGGGCTGAAAAGGAAACCTATGTCGATCGTTTTTTGTTGATTATTGAAAAAAGTTTCAACTAGAAATGAAGAAGCTTTATATCGTCCCAACGCCAATAGGAAATCTAAAAGACATTACTTTTAGAGCCATTGAAGTTTTAAATAAAGTAGACTTTATATTAGCGGAAGATACTCGAACAAGCGGGAAACTTCTAAAACATTACGAGATTGCAACCCCCATGCAACCTCACCATATGCACAATGAACATAAAACCGTTTCTGGAATTGTAGAGCGAATTCAAGCAGGCGCTACGGTTGCTTTAATAAGCGATGCCGGAACTCCTGCGATTAGCGACCCTGGATTTTTGCTTACCCGCGCATGCGTTGAAGCAGGTATTGAGGTAGATTGTCTGCCGGGATCGACTGCTTTTGTCCCTGCATTAGTAAATAGTGGACTGCCCAACAACAAGTTTAATTTTGAAGGTTTTTTACCACCAAAAAAAGGACGCCAAACACGGTTAAAATTGCTAGCTAAAGTAGAAAGCACTATGATTTTTTACGAATCTCCTCACAAACTAATCAAAACCCTCCATCATTTTGTTGAATATTTTGGCGCAGAAAGACCCCTTTCCGTATCAAGAGAAATTTCTAAAATTCATGAAGAAACGATACGAGGTACCGCAGAAGAGGTATTGAATCACTTCACTAAAAAACCTCCTAAAGGAGAAATTGTGATTGTCGTTGCAGGGTTAAGTTAAATGACAAGGCTTTAGTTAGGAAGGGTTTTTAGAACGTAATTATAAATTTCCAAAAATCATATAGAGATTTGTATTTTTCTAGTTACTTTTACCTATAACTTCCCTTTAATGAGATTAATCTTAATTCATTTCCTTTATGCGCTGGACGATAAAACCAAAACCAGATCCAGATACTGTTGCCCGTTTATCTAGTGAATTAGCTGTAGATTCGACTACTTCTTTTTTATTAGTACAACGGGGAATTGAGACTTTCGAAGAAGCTAAAAACTTTTTTAGGCCCGATTTAAATGACTTACATGATCCTTTTTTAATGAAGGATATGAAAAAAGCAGTCACCAGAATTGAAGAAGCGGTCGAACATCAAGAAAATATTTTAATCTATGGAGATTACGATGTAGATGGTACTACGAGTGTTGCGCTATTATCTTCTTATTTGTTGTCTTTTTATCCGAATGTTGCCACCTACATTCCAGATAGATACAAGGAGGGTTATGGTATCTCTTATAAAGGAATTGATTTTGCTGAAGACAATAATTTTAGTTTAATCATTGCTTTGGACTGCGGTATTAAAGCCATCGATAAAGTAACGTATGCCTCCAAAAAAGGAGTCGATTTTATTATTTGTGATCATCATAGGCCGGGAGCTGAAATTCCGAAAGCTAAGGCAGTTTTGGATCCTAAACAAGAAGATTGTGAGTACCCCTTCAAAGAATTATGTGGTTGTGGAGTAGGCTTTAAACTCATACAAGCATTGGCATCCAAAAAAGGAGAAACCATTGAGGATTTAGTGTTGTATTTAGATTTAGTAGCAACCGCCATTGGAGCAGATATTGTACCCATAGTAGGGGAAAATAGAATACTTGCTTATCATGGGTTAAAAGTTATCAATGAAAATCCCCGTCCAGGATTTGAAGCTATTTTAAAACAAGTAAAAAAAGAAAAATTAACTATAACGGATGTTGTATTTATTATCGCTCCTCGAATTAATGCAGCTGGAAGAATGAAACATGGAAATCATGCCGTTACATTATTATGCGAAACCGATATTAATTTAGCAGCTGAATATGCCATTGATATCGATACGTACAATACTGATCGGCGAGATGCCGACAAGCGAATTACCATTGAAGCACTTACTCAAATAGAGAAAAATAAGGAACAAGATAGATTTACCTCAATTGTTTACAATGAGAATTGGCATAAAGGAGTGATAGGTATTGTTGCTTCTAGACTAATAGAAACCTATTACCGTCCGACCTTGGTTTTTACAAAAAGTGGTGAAATGCTAGCAGCTTCAGCTAGAAGTGTAAAAGGTTTTGATGTATACAATGCGTTGGAAAAATGCTCAGAACATATAGAACAATTCGGAGGTCATAAATATGCTGCTGGGTTAACCCTGAAACCAGAAAACTATAAAGGCTTCAAAGCCCAGTTTGAAAAAATAGTTAAAGAAACTATCGACCCAAAAATGCTCGTACCAGAAATTAGTATCGATGCACAAATTAGTCTTTTGGATATCACTCCAAAATTTTATAGAATTTTAAGTCAGTTTGCACCTTTTGGCCCTGGAAATATGACCCCTGTTTTTATGTCGGAGGATATACGAGATAGGGGGTATGGAAAACAAGTAGGTGAAGATAAAACACATCTAAGATTTACGGCAACCCAACATGGAAAAGGTAACATTGTGGGGATTGGTTTTGGATTGGGAGATCAATTAAAGTTCATTAAAAATAAAAAACTATTTAAGGCTGCATACACTATCGATGAAAATGAATGGAACGGAACTATTAGCTTGCAATTAAAGTTAAAAGACATTAAACCGTGAGGATTTCATCATCCATTAATAATTCTTCATTTCGAAGCCTTAATATAATTTGAGCAACCGCTATCGTGTCTTTTTCACAGTATCTTATAATACGATCAATATCTTGATCTATGTAAAAAACATCTCGCACTTCACTACCATCAATATCATCTTTTGGAGATGGAATCCCTAAAATATGAGTCATTAATTTTAAAGAAGTATAGGTTTTGTAATCACCAAATTTCCATAATTCTAGTGTGTCTAAATGTGGAACTTCCCATGGTTTTTTCCCAAATAAATTTAGTTTAAAAGGAATATCAATATGATTAATAATCATTCTTCTTGCGATAAAAGGAAAATCAAATTCCTTTCCATTATGAGCACATAATAAATGATAAGGTTTGTTGAAGTGTGTTTCTAGTAAGTTTTTAAAGTTGTTTAAAATATCTTTTTCTTCTCCAAAAAAAGATTTCACCCTAAAATTTCGGAGATCTCCTGTAAAAACAAAATGTCCAACCGATAAACAGACTATTTTTCCAAATTCTGCCCAAATACCTGCTCTATCGTAAAATTCTTCAGATGTAAATTCCTCTTTTCTTTGATACTTAGTTTTTTGTTCCCAGAGTTGTTTCGCAGTTTTATCCAATTCAGAATACATGGCAAATAAAGGAACCGTTTCAATGTCTAGAAAGAGTAGATTTTCTAGTTTAATTCTTTTTAACATAGTCGATTAGTTACAATTGGGGAGTAATGTTAAAGATAGTAAAAATAAAAAAGCAATATTCATTTATTGTTCTTCAAGTACTTTTTTAAATAAAAAAAGCTATCTAAGATTTTATTTGTCAAAAAATTCAGACATTTACAATCGAGAAGAATAGTATATGTTAACGACCGAAAATTTTAAATCTCTTGAAAACGGGGATATTACCAAAAAACAATTCTTAGAATTAATTAAGTCCACTAGCTCATCTACTAAGTTAGAGAAAATTTTATACAATTTAGAATACGAAGATCAACTCTATAAGTTACAATCTGAATTGGTAAACCTTCAAGAATGGGTGTCAAAAAATAAAAAGAGAGTTTGTATCATATTTGAAGGTAGAGATGCAGCAGGAAAAGGGGGGGCAATCAGAAGAATGACTCAACATTTAAATCCTAGATCAAGACGGGTAGTGGCCTTAGCGAAGCCTACAGAAATAGAACAAGGACAATGGTATTTTAGAAGATATATAAAAGAAATGCCCAACCCAGGAGAGCTTGTTTTTTTTGACAGAAGTTGGTATAATAGAGCGGTAGTAGAGCCGGTCATGGGTTTTTGCACTCAAGAACAATACAAAAAATTTATGATTCAAGTCCCTGAGTTTGAACAGATGCTGCATGAAGACGGAATTATATTAATTAAATTTTGGTTTTCAGTCACTAAAGATGAGCAGTTAAGAAGGTTTAAATCTCGAATTGCAAGCCCTTTAAAAAAGTGGAAGTTCAGTTCAGTTGATGAGGAAGGTCAAAATAAATGGGACTTATATACGCAATACAAAGATCAAATGTTTGCTCATACCCACACTACCTCTAGTCCTTGGATAATTATTAAAACAAATAATAAAAAAGAAGCTCGATTAGAAAGTTTAAGGCACGTCCTCTCAAGATTTGATTATGATTTTAAAGGCAATTCAGGAACAACACTTTTACCAGATCCAAATATTGTAAAACCCTATCACTGAATCTCAAAAAAAACTGATAAAAATGAAGGATAAATTTACAAGGAAAGATATCGAGCTTTTAAATAAAAAAAGAGGGTTAAAGATGTTGTTGTTGAAAAATAAGATCAATATCAGTAGAGTTTTAAGGTATATACGTTATGAAAATAGATTAAAGCAATTGCAGGAAGAATTGATAAAGCTTCAAAAGTGGGTTAAAAAAAATAACGAAAAAATAGTCTTTGTTTATGAAGGGAGAGATGCAGCAGGAAAGGGAGGTGCTATTCGTAGAGTTACCGAACATTTAAACCCAAGGGAATTTAAAGTAGTCGCTTTACCCAAACCAACAGATGAAGAAAGAGGGCAATGGTATTTTCAGCGCTATACCAATTTATTACCGAGGAAAGGAACGATGGTTTTTTTTGATAGAAGTTGGTATAACAGAGCAATTGTAGAACCGGTAAACAAATTTTGTACTCCAGAGGAATATGAAGTATTTATGAATCAAGTAAATGATTACGAAAGAATGATTACTGAATCAGGAATTCGTTTAATAAAATTATACTTTTCGATTTCTAAAAATGAACAAGAAAAACGATTTAAAGACATCATAGAAAGCCCTATAAAAAAATGGAAATTTAGTGCTATCGATCAAAAAGCACTAGAGCTTTGGGACGATTATACAGATTATAAGGATAATATGTTTATAGAAACGAACACTTCATTGGCTCCCTGGAAAGTTATTAGAGCTAATAAAAAAACAAAGGCAAGAATTGAGGCTATTGAATATATCTTAAGTGAAATTCCTTATGAGAATAAAGACTTAGGCGTAATCGAATCTGTTGATTATGATGTTTAGTTTATAGATTGTAGTAACAAATTATTTTAAAGATATAAAATTCCATATATTTAATAAATTTGCAATTAGAAAACTTTAATACTCTGGAGGCGAACAAGATTAAAGAATTTAATACCCTATTTAATTTTTTTAAACTGAAATTATTTGTTGGTAGACTAGACCCCTAATTATATCTTTTGTTTTGGCTTGATAATTTATAAATGTTGTAAATAAAATAAATGCGTTTTTTAAATAGATCCTTAAGGTCTCGTATATTTTTATCGATGATACTCTTAGTAATAGGTGCATCAGTCCTTATTGTGGTAGTAACGGTATTTCAATATCGTGAAAATACGAATGATTATCATCGAGAACGGCTTAATAGAAAAGAGACTGCCATACGAGAAAATATCGATTATGTCATCAAAAATACTTCTTACGCCGTTGAGACAGATAAGATCCCTTTAATTTTTAAAAATAAAATTTATGAGATTAAAGACATTCATAAAATTGATCTCTTTTTATACGATCTAGAAGGTAATATCTTAATTTCTTCAAAACCTTCCTTTACTGAAGACACACTTTACGTTAACATTTCAAATCAAGTTCTAGTAGGTTTAAAAAATTCGTCTGACAAACATTATATCGAGAAATTCATAGAAAATAAATTCGAATACCAATCTTCTTTTTCTTACATAACAGATCATCAATATAAACCCATTGCTATATTAAATTTACCCTATTTTGAAGACGATGATTTTTTAAATTATGAGTTAAAAGAATATTTATGGCGTCTTGGATTTGCTTATATATTGATGTTATTATTCGCTATTGTTTTAGCTTATTTTTTATCTAAATATATTACCCGATCTCTTAATTCAATCTCAAATACTATAAAGGAGACAAGGCTGGATAAACGAAATAAAAAGATATTAATTCCGCTTCAGTCTCAAGAGGTTTCAACTTTAGTGGAGGCTTATAACGAAATGATTGATGAACTTGAAAAAAGTGCTGCTCAATTGGCTTCGAATGAACGCGAAGCAGCCTGGCGAGAGATGGCAAAACAAGTAGCGCACGAAATAAAAAATCCGTTAACGCCGATGCGATTGACTGTTCAGAGTTTTGAACGAAAATTTGATCCTTCAGATCCAGACATCCTAAATAAAATGAAGGAGTACAGTCATAGTCTAATACAACAAATTGATACGATGAGTTCTATCGCATCAGCTTTTTCAACCTATGCAAAAATGCCCGCACAACAAGATGAGACCATCAATATTGTAAAGATTACAAAACTTACGTTGGATATTTTCAACGAGGACTATATTTTTTTCAATTCAGAAAACGAGGTAATCACTATTAAATTTGATAGGACGCAACTAATAAGAGTGATCACTAATTTAATAAAAAACAGTATTCAAGCAATAAGCGAGAGCCAGCCTGAAAATCCGAATATTAAAGTGAATGTTTATAAAGAAAATTATTTTGCCTTGATTTCAGTTATGGATAATGGAATAGGAATAAAAGACGAGAATAAAGCTCTAGTTTTTGAACCTAAATTTACGACAAAAACAAGTGGAATGGGCTTAGGTCTGGCTATGGTAAAAAAGATTGTAGAAACGTACGGAGGAGATATAAATTTTACAGAAAATATTAATGAAGGAGTCACCTTTACCGTAAAAATACCACTCGAATAAATAGGTGTTTTTGTAAATTTGTATCATGCTCTTATAAAATTAAACATTATCATATGAAATTCAATCACATTCTATCAGAAACTTCTGACCATATAACAACAATAACTATCAATAGGCCAACAAAACTCAATGCTTTAAATAAGGAAACCACTCAGGAACTCCATTTAGCTTTTAAAAATGCAGAGGGAGACAGTGGCACGAAAGTTATTATTATTACCGGTAGTGGTGAAAAGGCTTTTGTCGCTGGAGCTGATATTAGTGAATTTGCACATTTCTCAGTTTCAGAAGCAGAAAATTTAGCTTCAGAGGGACAGGCTTTACTATTTGATTTTATAGCGAACTTAAGCACTCCAGTTATTGCTGCAATCAATGGGTTTGCGCTTGGAGGAGGTTTAGAATTAGCTATGGCGGCTCATTTTAGAGTGGCTTGTGATCATGCTAAAATGGGCCTTCCAGAAGTATCATTGGGAGTGATTCCTGGATATGGGGGAACCCAACGCTTACCTCAGCTAGTGGGAAAGGGACGGGCAATGGAAATGATCATGACAGCGGGGATGATTGATGCTTCAACCGCATTTAATTACGGATTGGTAAATCATGTTACAAGCCAGGAGGACTTATTAGTATTGTCTCGTAAAATTGCTTCAAAAATAATGAGAAACTCTTCGGTTGCGATCGCTTCTGCAATTATAGCAGTTAATGCAGGTTATATGGAAGGTCAGAACGGATATGATGAGGAGATACGTCAATTTGGGAAATGTTTTGGAACCGCAGATTTTCGTGAGGGAACTACTGCTTTTATAGAAAAAAGAAAGGCTGATTTTCCAGGATAACAATTAAATTTCACCATCGCATTCTTTATAGAATTGCTTTAAAAATTGTTCCATATAGTGATGGCGATTTTGAGCAATTTTCTTTCCTGTTTTTGTATTCATTTTGTCCTTTAGTAAAAGTAATTTCTCGTAAAAATGGTTAAGGGTTGGAGCTTTGGAATTTTTATATTCTTTTGGAGTCAGTTTTAGATTTGGCTTGACTTTAGGATCATACAGTTTTCGATTTTTAAACCCCCCATAATTAAAACAACGCGCGATGCCTATTGCACCTATAGCATCAAGTCTGTCAGCATCTTGCACTACATTAAGTTCATCTGAAAAATAAGTTTGTTGTTTATTCCCTCCTTTGAACGAAACATTCTCTATAATCGCAACAACTTGTTCAATTATCTTCTCTGAAACCCCTTCTGATACTAAAAACTCTCTTGCTATTTTTGGCCCTATCGTTTCGTCTCCGTGATGAAACTTAGCATCAGCAATATCGTGAAGAAGCGCTCCTAAAGAAACAACAAATAGATCGACTTTTTCATTTTTTGAGATTAACAAGGTATTTTTATAAACCCGTTCAACATGAAACCAATCATGACCTCCTTCTGCATTTTGTAATTCTTTTTTAACAAATTTGATAACCCGATTAATTACTTTAGTTTCATTCATTTGGGTAAAATATTTGATTTAATTTGCAATTCTATCTTATCGATTAGAAAGTCTATATCAAAATCTGAGACCTTCAATAAAGGGTGTAGGGTGTATATTATTTTTACCCCCATAGGCATCGGAAACATACCGTAGCGCTGTAATTTCCAGGAGTGATTTATCGTTAATGGTAGCACTTGTGCTTGTGGTATTTTTTTGAATAAAAGTTCTAGTCCTTTTCTATGAAATCGTTTTGCATCTCCAGTTCGACTTCTTGTCCCTTCTGGAAATATTACGCCACTCCTATTGTTTCTAATGAGGTAGTCTGAAAATTTAATCATTTCAGAAAGGGCTTGTTTGGCGTTTTTGCGCTTTATGAGTATGGATCCACCATGCCTTAGATTAAAAGACACCGATGGGATTCCTTTTCCTAACTCAAATTTAGAAATAAATTTAGGATGAAGTTTACGTAAAAACCAAATAATGGGCGGAATATCCCATAAACTTTGATGATTGGATACGATTATAATAGGAATATTTTTGGGAATATTTTTGGGTACTTTAAATTCAAACGACGTACCCAATATCTTTAAACAAAGTAAAATAAATAAGTTTAAGATATCCACACTTTTTTTATGAGCTTGATATCCGATAAAATTAAAACAGACCCACTGAATTCCATGAAAAATAAACAGAAAAGAACCAAATATCAGATAAAATAATATAGTAAAAGGATAACTTAAGATATAAACAATAGGTTTCATAAAAAAGCCCGCTGGGGCGGGCGTAAATTTTAACAAACTTCGTTGTATGCGTCTTTTAAATTATCAGATATCATATCTGCGGGGCGCCCCTCTATATGATGTCGTTCAAGCATATGAACCAATTCTCCATTTTTAAACAAGGCCATGCAGGGTGAGCTAGGCGGAAAAGGAATCATATGCGCTCTTGCAGCATCTACCGCTTCTTTATCGACCCCAGCAAAAACAGTAACTATTTGATCAGGTATTTTATCATTTTGTAAAGACATGGCTGCAGCTGGTCTAGCATTGGCAGCAGCACAACCACAAACCGAGTTTACCACTACTAAAGTAGTTCCTGGCTTACTTAATGTGCTATTTACATCCTCTGCATTATGTAGTTCTGTGAATCCTACATTGGTTAGGTCTTCACGCATCGGTTTTACTAATTCTGGTGGATACATTTTTTATTAATTTAGGTTGTAAAAATAATTTCCGCAAAGATAGCTAATTAAAAAATTTAATTTATACGTTAAATTAACTTTGGGATATCTTTAATAATGAATCTTAGGCTACAATTTTTTTGGTTTGTTATCTTTGTGCTGTTAAATTAGTAATTAGACAAAAGATTATGATTAGATGGGTTGCAGCAATTGTAGGGTATTCTCTTTTCAGGTTTCCTGGAGCTATTATAGGTTTTTTATTGGGGAGTTTTTTTGAGAAAAGGAATTCAAAAAATAGTGGTTCGGGAACTATTTTTACTCAATCTAGGCGAGGTGTTTCTCCGGCCGAATTTGAACTAAATTTATTATCCTTAGCCTCTATTGTCATTAAAGCAGATGGTGTTGTAAATCAAAAAGAATTAGATTTTGTGCGGAAATACTTTGTTCAAGCTTATGGAAAGGAGCACGCAAATGCAACCTTTAAAGTTTTTAACGATGAGGTTAAAAAAAAGCAATTATCTGCTCAAAAAATTTCTTCTTTTTTAAGAAATCGAATACGATATGAATCTAGATTACAAATTTTACACTTTTTATTTAGTATTGCCAAAGCAGACGGACAAGTTAGTGAGTTAGAGGTAAGAGAAATTAATCTAATATCAGGTTATTTGGCAATTAACCAAAGAGACTTTGAAAGCATTAAGGCAATGTTTTTTAATAAACCTGATAGAGCCTATAAGATTCTTGAAATAGACAAAACTGCTTCTTCTTCAGAAATTAAAAAAGCTTATCGAACTATGGTTAAAAAATATCATCCAGATAAATTACAACACATGGATGAAGTCTACCGAAAAGGAGCCGAGGAAAAATTCAGAAGAGTACAGGAGGCTTATGAACAACTTCAAAGAGAAAGAGGATTTTAATTTTTTTTTTTGTAACTTGAATTAACAATGCCAAATTTTCCACCCATCATAATTTACGCAATCCCTTTTTTTGTGTTTGCCATGTTATTAGAGTTTGTTATGTCCTCCGGTAAAAATATGAAATCGTATACCGCAAAAGACGCTTTTTCATCGATAGCAATGGGCTTAGGGAATGTCTTTATTGGTTTTTTAAGTAAGATATTCGTTTTTGCGGCGCTATATTATGTATATGAAAGCTTTCGGATATTTACGATTCCTATAACTTGGTGGAGTTTTGTAATTCTATTTTTCTTAGATGATTTTTCGTATTATTGGTTTCATAGAACTTCCCACGAAAACAGGTTTTTTTGGGCATCTCATGTAGTTCATCATTCTTCAAGGCATTATAACTTAAGTACCGCTTTAAGACAAACTTGGACAGGGGGATTTTATAGTTTTATTTTTTGGCTTTGGCTTCCGCTGCTAGGATTTCATCCAGGAATGATTCTTTTTCAAATGAGTATTAGTTTATTATATCAATTTTGGATTCACACTGAATTAATACAACAGATGCCTAAATGGATAGAGTTTTTTTTTAACACACCATCACATCATCGAGTTCATCACGGGAGTAACCCTATTTATTTGGATAGAAATCACGCAGGGATATTGATAATATGGGACCGTTTATTTGGCACTTTTCAGCCTGAATTAAAACATGAAAAAGTGAAATATGGATTGGTTGTTAACATTAAAACGTACAATCCTATTTTTATAGCCTTCAACGAATGGAGAGCTTTATTTAAAGACCTCATAACAAGGAACCTATCTATAACAAACAGAATTAAATACTTGTACAAACCACCGGGATGGAAACATGACGGTACGGGCAAATTATCGTCTGATTTAAAAGAGGAATGGTTAAAAGAAAACTAAGAATTAAACCTGGCTCACCCTAAGAGTGTTCACCATTCCTTTGTCAACAATTGGCATTGCCGCAAGATTAATCAAAAAATCACCCTTACCAACAAAACCTTTTTCAATGGCAATTTGGTTAACATCGCCAACAGTTTCATCGGTACTCGCATTACGATCATAATAAAAAGAGTTGACTCCCCAAAGTAAGCTGAGTCTCGATAAAATACGTTTGTTTGAGGTGAAAACGAGTATGTTTGCTGAGGGTCTCCAAGCAGAGATTTGAAAAGCGGTATAGCCACTATTGGTTAATGTACATATTGCTTTTGCCCCAATTTCATTTGCCATATTAGCAGCGTGATAACATATAGATTTTGTAATGTATCTCTCAGTTCTGATTGTTGGTGGTTCTTCAGGCACATGAATTAAAGAACTTCCCTCTACTTTCTTTAAAATAGTTGCCATTTTTTTGATCACTTCAACGGGATATTTTCCGACAGAAGTCTCTCCTGATAGCATTACCGCATCTGCACCATCCATAACCGAGTTAGCAATATCGTTTACTTCTGCTCTTGTAGGAGTTAGCGAATCAATCATCGTTTCCATCATCTGTGTTGCAATAATAACGGGAATTCTTGCTTTCTTTGCGGTTAATACTAACCTTTTTTGAATTAAAGGCACTTCTTCAGCAGGGACTTCAACCCCTAAATCACCACGTGCAACCATAATCCCATCACAATAAGCTACAATTTTTTTAATATTTGCTACCCCCTCAGGTTTTTCAATTTTTGCAATGATAGGAACTTTGTAATCACTATTATTTCGAATTAATTTTTCAAGTTTTTTTAGGTCTTTTGCGTACCTAACAAAAGAAAGCGCTATCCAATCCACTCCTTGTTCTAATGCAAAAAGAGCATCTTTTTTGTCTTTAGTTGTTAATGCAGGTAATGATAATTTTGTATTTGGAAGGTTGACTCCTTTTTTAGAACTTAAAACACCCCCTTGTATGACCTTTGCCTTTACTTCGTCAACTCCGTTGGTGTTCAATATTTCAAACAATAATTTCCCATCATCAACTAAAATTCGTTCTCCTTTTTTTACATCATTTGGGAAGTCGCTATAATTCATATAAACCTTACTTTGGTTGCCCGTAAACTCTTCTCCAGTACAAAAACGAATAGTATCACCTGGACTGATTTTTACGTTTTCCTCCATTAATCCAACACGTAATTTGGGCCCTTGTAAATCCGCCAAAATAGCAATATTAGTCCCTAGCTCGTCACTTAATTTTCTTACTAAAGAAATATTTTCTTTAACAACGTTATAATCGGCATGTGAAAAGTTTATTCTAAAAACATTAACTCCTTCTAAAATCATGTTTTTTAAAATCTCTTTGCTTTGTGAAGCCGGACCGATTGTCGCTACTATTTTTGTTCTTTTTTGATTAAGCATTAATTAAATATTAAATTGTTTTTAGTTTTTATTCTATCATTTTCGATTAGATAGGCAGAAATTACTTGTTCAATTTGATTAATGGACGAAATTAAATTTCTGGTGGGGATTTTTTCATAATCCGAATGAACTTTTAAAAAGTAATCTACATTTTTAAATTCTTCCAATAAAAAATTATTTATCGTTTTTTCTGAGGCTAATTCGCTAAATAAACCACCTGAACTCAGAAACTTAGCGGACAGCGATTTGTTTTTATTAGCAACTAAATTATAAACAAAATAAGTTGAATCATCTTCAAATTCAAATATTGCAAAAGCAATGTCCAGGCCATTGTTAGAAAAATCAACATCTAATTTTTTTCTAGTTAATTTCAACGGAACCTGCTTATTAATCATATATGCCATTTTGTAAGGTTCTTCACTGCAATGGATTGCAATTAGCGAAAATTCTTCTTGAAAATCATTTTCTAAAATAAGCTTATGATTAATCATTGTTAAATATAAAATAGATTTCAAAGTTGGAAAAAAAAGTTGACTTCTTTACAATTCTTATTGAAAATTTTGTTGTGTGTTATCAAGCTGTTTGGTTGTCTATTTTCTTTTTCAGTTTATAATAGGCCCTTTTTGCTGCAATTTCCTCCGCTTTTTTCTTTGATGTTGCTCTGGCTTTTGAAACGGTCTCTTCCTCTAATTTTAATTTAACAGCAAAATGCTTTAGAATATCATTTCCGGTATCTTCATAAACATTGAATTTAAATTGTTTTTTATTTTTTTGACACCATTCAATAAAAAGACTTTTGTAACTAATGACTTTTCCCTCTAATTTTTGAATATCCACATAGGGTTTTATTACTCTCTTATGTATAAACTTTTCGGCAGCTGCGTATCCTCTATCTAAATAAATAGCTCCAACTAGTGCCTCAAAAATGTTTCCGTGCAGGTTTTCTCCAAATTGTGTGGTTGGTATAGCTGTTCTTACTAGCTTTATTAAATTTAGGTCTTTACCCAATTCGTTAAGGTGTTCTCGACTCACAACTTTTGATCTCATTTTAGTGAGGTAACCTTCGTTGCCACCAGGAACCTTTTTGTATAAATGAGCTGCAATTACAGCACCAATGATAGCATCTCCAAGAAACTCCATCCGTTCGTAATTTTTTTGATTCCCATCAGAATTTTTTTCATTTTTAGAACGATGGGTAAATGCTTCTTCAAATAACTCTATGTTTCTTGGCCTATAGAAAATGATTTTTTTTAAACTATAAAAAAAAGCCCCGTCCTCTTCGGTACGGGGTATAAATATATTTTTTATAGAAGCCATATTTTAGAGTATACTCATAATTCCTTAAAAACAACACAAGCGTTGTGACCTCCAAAACCAAAGGTATTGCTCATTGCAATTTTTACCTCACGGTTTTGTGCTTTATTCAACGTAAGGTTTAAAGATGGATTTATATTTTCATCTATTACCGCGTGGTTGATTGTTGGAGGAATGATATTGTTATTAATTGATAAAATCGACGAAATAGCCTCAATAGCACCAGCTGCACCTAATAGGTGACCCGTCATTGATTTAGTAGAATTAATATTAATCTTTTCAGTATGTTTTCCAAAAACTTTTGAAATTGCTTTCAATTCTGCGGTATCGCCAAGAGGAGTTGAGGTTCCATGGGTATTTATCGCATCTACCTTATCTGGGGTAATTCCTGCGTCTTTTAAGCAATTTAGCATCACTCTTTCAACACCAATACCATCAGGATGAGGAGCTGTCATATGATAAGCATCACTTGACATTCCGCCACCGATAACTTCTGCATAAATTTTTGCGCCTCGTTTTTTTGCATGTTCGTATTCTTCTAGGATTAAAGCTCCTGCTCCTTCACCTAAGACAAATCCGTCTCTTGTCGCGTCAAATGGACGAGAGGCAGTTTCTGGGCTCTCATTTCTTGTAGATAGAGCATGCATGGCATTAAAACCACCCATACCAGCAATAGTAACAGCTGCTTCGCTACCTCCCGTTACGATGACATCACAGTGTCCTAAACGGATATAATTTAAAGCGTCAATCAACGCATTTGCAGATGATGCGCAAGCCGAAACAGTGGTATAATTTGGGCCCATAAACCCATGTTTAATAGAAATATTACCAGGAGCAATATCAGCGATCATTTTAGGAATAAAGAAGGGGTTGAAACGTGGTGTTCCGTCCCCTTCTGAAAAATTGGTCATTTCATTTTGAAAAGTCTCCAATCCACCAATACCAGCTCCCCAAATAACACCAACTCTAAATTTATCGAGTTGGTCTAAATTAAAGTTTGCGTCTGCGATAGCTTCGTCTGAGGAAACCAGCGCGTATTGAGCGAAGCGGTCTAGTTTTCGAGCTTCTTTTCTATTAAAATGGTCTAATGGATTAAAGTTTTTAAGTTCGCAGGCAAATTTAGTTTTGAACTTTTCAGTATCAAAATAAGTGATATTAGCACAACCACTTTTACCAGCTACTAATGCTTTCCAATATTCAGAAACATTATTACCAATAGGGGTTAACGCACCTAAACCTGTTACTACAACACGCTTTAATTCCATAAAAGAAATAGGTTATTTAGCTGCTTCGATATAGGTAATTGCTTGACCAACAGTCGCTATGTTTTCAGCTTGGTCGTCTGGGATTTGGATATCAAATTCTTTTTCAAACTCCATAATAAGTTCTACAGTATCTAATGAGTCTGCTCCTAAGTCGTTTGTGAAGCTAGCTTCTGATACAACTTCGTTTTCGTCTACACCTAACTTGTCTACGATAATAGCTTTTACTCTTGATGCAATGTCTGACATAATTCTTGTTTTTAAATTTTGATTATATTTTGCAAAAATAAAATATTTTAG
>SGZC01000025.1 GCA_004213605.1 Flavobacteriales bacterium | reverse complement strand
CCAGGACGTGAGGCGTACCCAGGTGATGTATTTTACCTTCACTCAAGATTATTAGAGCGTTCAGCTAAAGTGATCAACGATGACGATATCGCTAAACGTATGAACGATTTACCAGAGTCTTTAAAAGATGTTGTAAAAGGCGGTGGTTCGTTAACAGCGTTACCGATTATTGAAACCCAAGCGGGCGATGTATCTGCTTATATTCCAACCAATGTAATTTCGATTACAGATGGTCAAATATTCTTAGATGGAGATTTGTTTAACTCCGGGGTTCGTCCAGCGATTAACGTAGGTATTTCGGTATCTCGTGTGGGGGGTAATGCTCAGGTTAAATCAATGAAAAAAGTTTCAGGTACTCTTAAGTTAGATCAAGCACAATTCAGAGAATTAGAGGCTTTTGCTAAGTTTGGTTCCGATTTGGATGCCGCAACCTTGAGTGTTATTGAAAAAGGAAAACGTAATGTTGAAATTTTAAAACAAGCACAAAACGATCCCTTTACAGTTGAAGACCAAATTGCAATTATTTATGCAGGATCTAAAAACTTATTACGCGATGTGCCTGTGAATAAGGTAAAAGAATTTGAAAGAGATTTCATCGAATACCTTAATGCTAAGCACAGAGATATTTTAGATACCTTAAAAGCTGGAAAACTAACCGATGAAGCAATTGAAGTTTTGTCAAAAGTAGCTAATGACATTGCAGCTAATTACAATTAAAAATTAGCAATTAGTAATTATAATATTTAATTACTGATTGCTTTACACTTTATAGAATGGCAAATTTAAAAGAAATACGTAATAGAATCTCTTCGGTGTCCTCAACGATGCAGATTACGAGTGCTATGAAAATGGTGTCTGCTGCAAAATTGAAAAAAGCGCAAGATGCTATTACCACTATGCGTCCCTATGCTGATAAGCAAACCGAATTATTACAGAGTTTGAGTGCAAGCTTGGATGGTGATATTGGAAGCGACTATACTGCAGTTAAAGATGTTAATAAAGTATTACTAGTTGCTATTTCTTCTAATCGCGGTTTGGCTGGCGCTTTTAATTCAAATATTGTAAAAAGTAGTTTGTATTTAATAAATGAAACCTACAAAGGAAAGCAGGTAGATTTTTTTACTTTGGGGAAAAAAGCAAATGATGTCCTAAATAAAGAACAAACTGTTATTGAAAATAATATTGAAATTTTTGAAGAGTTAACCTATGACCATAATGCAAAAATTGCACAGAAGTTAATGGATTTATTTACTGATGGAGCTTATGATAAAATTATATTGGTTTACAATAAATTTAAAAATGCCGCTACTCAAATTGTTATGAACGAACAATTTTTACCAATTGTCTCTAACCAGGCATCTGATGAAAAAGCAGAAGTAGCTGATTATATTTTCGAACCATCCAAAGAAAAAATAGTAGAAGAATTAATTCCAAAGAGTCTAAAAATGCAACTTTTCAAGGCCTTAAGAGACTCTTCTGCAAGTGAACACGGAGCACGTATGACAGCTATGCATAAAGCAACCGATAATGCTACCGAACTACGTGATGCTTTAACTCTTCAATACAATAAAGCAAGACAAGCCGCGATAACTAACGAAATTTTAGAAATTGTTGGCGGAGCAGAGGCTTTAGCTGGATAATACTTTTAGCAAACTTAATTTTATAAATATATAAAAGCCTTTTAAATTTATTAAAAGGCTTCTTTGTTTAACTTCTTCTTGAGTTTTTGTTTTAAACATTGGGTTTTTTTAAATAACACTGCACAAGTACTGTCTAATTATTTCTAAAAACATAGCATTTGTCATATTTTGCGTGTCACTAAAATTACATTTTGTACTTTTAAATATAAAATAAATTGGAGATCGCCTTTATGAAATTTTTTAATTCTTTATTCATTATTACCTTCGTTATTTTATCCTTTGGATTGTTAAGTAGCTCTAAATCATATGATGTAAATAAAAACCTTTCTATAGTTACTACAGCGATTCCTTTTAGTATTGTTAAAAGTTATAATCAAAAATGGATTTCAGGAGTTCAAGGTGGTGGATTAGGTGAAGACTTGTATCTAGAAGTTAATCAAACTAGTGAGGGAGTACAACTAAAAAAACTTTATTTTAGAAACAAAATAACAGAAGTGAAAAAATCAAAAGAGTCCTTATATGTTGGTCATTTTAAAACTAATAAAATTAGATGTGTCGAAGATAATGCTAAACAAAATGAAGTGATTAATTCGTCTCCTATTGAGTTCCCATTTCAATTAAAAGACAACGAAGGAGTTTTAAGTTATCAGTACCGCCACAAAATTTACCATCATAAAATCGCTAATATTATTGAAAAAGAAGTAATGGCTTACCCATTTATTAATAATTAAAATCAACTCTTAACAAAAAACATTATAAGATTGGTAATTTTAAAAAAACTCTTTAAGCAAACATTTATCTATGGGTTAGCAACAGTTTTACCAAGAGCTTTAGCTATTTTTCTAGTGCCATTATATGTCCTAGCACTAGGGAAAGAACAGTTTGGAATTTACGCGTCTTTAATGGCATTTCTTGTCCTAGGTAATGTACTTCTTTCTTATGGTATGGAAACTGCTTTTTTTAGATTTATCAATAAAGATGAACATCAAAAAGGGAAAGTACAATCTACAGCGCTCTTCTCATTAACACTGACTGCCTTCTTTTTTTTAGTAATCACCCTTTCTTTAAAATCTGAAATTGCCACTTTTCTTAATTTTAAAGTTACGTACATAACCTACGGATTACTTATTTTATGCTTAGATGCCCTTGTGGTCATTCCCTTTGTATGGCTAAGAGCGAACGAGAGACCAACTACGTATGCCATTATTAAAATCCTAAATGTTGTGATCAATTTAGGATTCAATTTATTCTTTTTTTTGGTACTTCCTTTTTTGGCTAAAAACGATGTTAATTCTTTTTGGAAGGCTATCAATTTAGTAGAAGGGAAAGTGGCCTATGTATTTATTTCAAATTTAATAGCTAGCGGAATTACGTTTCTAATTTTAATCCCTCTTTATTTTAAAATAAAACTTTCATTTGATCAAATTATTTGGAGAAAAATGATGAAATATTCACTTCCAGTTTTAATAGCGGGGATAGCATTTTCTATAAACGAAGCCTTTGATAAAATTTTATTACGCTATTTGTTGCCTGCAGAAAATGCAGATTCTGAACTAGGAATGTATGCTGCCTGTTATAAACTAGGGGTGTTTATGACCTTATTTGCAACAGCTTTTCGATTAGGAATAGAACCTTTTTTCTTTAAGCATTCTCAACACGAAAACGCAAAAGAAATCTATGCGACTATTACAAAGTACTTTGCCATTTTAGGGAGTTTTATTTTACTTTTTGTAGTTGTTTATTTAGATTTTTTTAAATCAGTTCTAATCCCAGATAGTAGCTTTTGGGAGGCATTAGTAATTGTACCGATTATTTTGTTGGCTAATTTATGTCTGGGTATTTATCACAACTTATCGGTTTGGTATAAAGTGACTGACCGCACTAAATTTGGTGCTTATATTTCTGTTTTTGGCGCCTTCATCACCTTAACGTTAAATTTTATATTAATACCAATTATTAGTTATAGAGGGTCAGCTATTGCTACCTTGGCAGCATATGGAAGTATGATGTTAGTTTCTTATTTTTTTGGAAGAAAATATTATAAAGTTCCTTATGATATAAAAAAAATAGGATTTTATCTATTGTTATCCATTGTATTTTCGGTACTTTCATTCTATGTTTTTCGGGACGGTATTTGGGAAGGAACCTTATTGTTAGTGCTTTTTTTAGGAATGATTTTTGTTTCAGAAAAGAAAGAGATCAAACAACTAATAAAACGATAAAAAAGAAGTTATTTAGTTATTAAATAAACAGTAAATGAACATAAAAATAATTAATAAATCTACACATTCATTACCGGAATACGAGACCGCTGCTTCTGCCGGAATGGACTTGAGGGCTAATTTAGAAACTGCTGTAATATTAAAACCTTTAGAAAGAACTATTGTTAAAACGGGACTTTTTTTAGAATTGCCAATTGGCGTAGAAGCTCAAGTAAGGCCAAGAAGTGGTCTGGCGGCAAAAAAAGGGATTACTGTTTTAAATGCTCCAGGAACTATTGATGCAGATTATCGAGGTGAGATTGGAGTGATATTGGTAAATCTGTCTGATGAAAACTTTACAATTGAAAATGGAGAACGAGTAGCACAATTAGTAATAGCAAAACATGAAAGAGCTGCATGGCAACAGGTAAAGATTTTGACTGAAACCCAAAGAGGCACTGGAGGTTTTGGAAGTACTGGCGTAAAATAATTTTTTTAAAATACCACTTAAAAACCCATGAATTAATAGTATATGAAAATAATAGTACCAATGGCGGGGCGAGGATCACGCCTAAGACCACACAGTTTAACAGTACCAAAACCACTCATCCCAGTAGCAGGAAAACCGATAGTACATCGTTTGGTAGAAGATATTGCAAGTTTATTGAATGAGCCCATAGACGAAATAGCCTTTATTTTAGGAGACCCGGCTTGGTTTGGAGATGATGTGGTTAGTAGCCTAAACCAATTGGCAACAGACTTAGGTGCTAAGGCTAGCATATATCGACAATTAAATCCATTAGGAACAGGTCACGCAATTATGTGCGCTGAGCAATCTCTTTCTGGACCTGCAGTAATTGCATATGCAGATACACTTATTAGCGCAACATTTAATTTAGACAAGGAAGCCGATAGTGTTATTTGGACAAAAAAAGTTAAGAATCCAGAGGCTTATGGAGTGGTAAGCTTAAATGAAAAACACGAAATTATTGAATTGGTTGAAAAACCAACTGAGTTTGTCAGTGATCAAGCGGTCATAGGGATTTATTATTTTAAAGAGGTGGCAGCACTAAAAAGTGAATTGCAATATGTAATCGATCACAATATAATTAATGGTGGTGAATATCAAATCAATGACGGAATTATAAGAATGATGGCTAGCGGGAAAGTTTTTAAAACAGGCACTGTAGATGAATGGATGGATTGCGGTAACAAGGAAGTAACGATAGCCACAAATAAAAAAATGTTAGGTTTTTTAAAGGAAGGGAATCAAGAATTAATCTCTAAAAACATAAAACAAGAAAACTCAAAAATCATTGAACCTTGTTTTATTGGAGAGGGAGTAACTTTAATAAATAGTATAGTTGGGCCCTATGCCTCCATAGGTGCGAATACCACCATAGAAGACAGTACTATTAAAAACAGTATAATTCAAACTCATACGACGATTAAAAACGCTGATTTGGATAATGCAATGATAGGTAATCACGCAATTTTCAATGGGAAATTTACCAATGTGAGTTTAGGAGATTACTCCACATTAAAATGATAATTAAGTGAAAATTAAACCTATATTTCTAAGTCTTTTAATTTTTGGATTTTTTTGTAATCCAAAAGCGATGTGCGCACAAGATAACCCGTTAACAGACGATCTAGGAAATGTTAGTGACAGTTTTCAAGATAATTTTTTCGAAGCTTTAAAACAAAAAGGAATAGAAAATTACGAATTGGCATTAAATGCCCTTGAGAAGGCCGAAGTTGCAGCTGGTGATAATCAAGCAAATAAAGCGGTTGTTTATTTTCAAAAAGGTAAAAACCTTGCTTTTTTAAAAAGATTTGAAGATGCTGAAAAAAATTATAATTTAGTTTTAGAATGGAGCCCAAACAGACTAGATGTTTTAGAGGCATTGTATGACATGTATTATGACACAAAAAACTATAAAGCTGCTATTCCCCTGGTGAAAAAGCTAATTTTACAGGATACGGATTATAAAGAAGACTTAGCTAACCTATACCATCGCACAAAACAATATGACAAAGCTTTAATTCTTCTAGATGAACTGGATAAAGAGTGGGGCGAAACCACCTACAGGAATGCGCTAAAAACCCAAATTTACAGACGTACCGGCAATACTGAAAAAGCTATAAACAAGCTAGAAGAAAATATCACTAAGAACCCAAAAAGTGAACAAGAATACCTTAATTTAATCTACTTATATAGTGATCAGGGGAATGTTCAAAAAGCTTTTGATATAGCCAAAGAACTTCTAAAACAACAACCAAATTCTCAATTGGTACATCTAGCATTATATAAATTTTATTTAGATGATGGTGATTTTGATAAAGCGATAACATCGATGCAAGTTATTTTTTCATCCAATCTTATAGAAAGCAACAGTAAAAACAGTGTTTTAAAAGATTTCTTGATCTTCACTAACAACAATCCTACGTTAAAAATAAAAGTAGATGGACTAATAACCGATGTTTTAGAACAGGATAATAGTCAGGTATTTTTATTGTTAGGAGATTATTATTTATCTGAGAGCAACAAAGAAAAGGCGTTGTTTTATTACAAAAAAGGTATTGACTCTGATCCAGACAATTATGGGTTGATAAAAAACACTATATTATTGCAAATTGAACTTGAAAAATATAAAGATGCAATTTTGTTGAGTACAGATGGCTTAGAAATATTCCCAGCACAACCGTTATTATATTTAGTTAACGGGGTTGCAAATAATGAGTTAAAAAATGCAGAGCAAGCTGTTGAAATTTTAGAAATGGGATTGGATTACCTTTTTGATGACCCAAAAATGGAGTATGATTTTTATCAACAATTAAGCATAGCCTATACTTTAAAAGAGAATGCAAAAAAGGCCAACATTTATTATAAAAAAGCAACTCAGTTATCTATTACCAACCAAAAAACGGATCATTAAAATTAGAAACGTGAATATCAAATGGACTTTTATATTGCTGATGTTTTTATTACTAACCTCTTGTGGTAGCGGAAAAAAGGCGGTAGGATCAGAAATAGCAAATAAATCACTGTCCCTTAAAGATATCATAATAAATCATGATAAAGCTTTACCTGAATTTTCAACCATAGCAGCAAGAATGCAAGTTAGATATGAGAGCGTTACAGACAGTCAAAGTCTTACCGTTAGTTTGAGGATGCAAAAAAATCAAAAAATATGGATTAAGGTCTCACTTTTGGGGATCACACTTGCAAAAATATACATAACACCAGAATCTGTTAGTTATTACGAAACCATTTCTAGCACCTATTTTAAGGGAGATTACTCACTTTTGAGTGATTGGTTAGGAATTGATATTGATTTTGAAAAAGCTCAAGGAATATTATTAGGTCAATCTATTTTTGATTTAGATAATGAGTATGTTTTGAGTATTGAAGCCAATAAATATATGTTACAACCTAAAACGCAATCGTATAATTTTATTTATTCCTTATTGGTAAATCCAGATAATTTTAAAATTGCAACGGAGTCCTTAACGCAAGAAAAAGATGAAAGGATATTTTCTATAAACTATGGGGCTTATCAAAACTTAGAGGGCGAATATTTTCCTTCGTATTTTAGAATAAATGCTACCCAAAAAGAAGAAAGAACTCAAATAATAGTCAATTATAAAAAAATAGATTACAATGTATCCATTCGCTTCCCGTACACTATACCTAAGGGCTATGAAGAAATGCAATTAAAATAAATGAATAAAATTTATACATATCTTTTTCTTTTTTTAGCCCCAATATTTTTTAATTCAGGATTGGCACAAGTCAATAAGCAAAAGGAATTAGAAGAGAAAAGACAAACGATATTAAATGAAATAAAACAAATCAATAGTTTGTTATTTGCTACAAAAAAAGAAGAAAAGTCGGTATTAAGTCAGGTAGAAGATTTAAATAGTAAAATTACGGCTCGTCAAAATTTAATTAGAGTAACTAACCAACAAGCTAATTACCTTTCTCGAGAAATTAATAACAACAAAGCAAAAATTATTCTTTTAGAATCCGAATTGAAGGATTTAAAAGAAGATTATGCTTTGATGATCGAAAAATCATATAAGAGTAAATCACAGCACAGTAGGGTTATGTTTTTATTATCTTCTGAAAGTTTTTTACAAGCTTACAAGCGTCTTCAGTACATGAAACAATATGCAAATCATCGAAAAATGCAAGGAGAAAGTATTAAGAAAAAATCGATGGTTTTAGAGGAATTAAATCAAGGATTATCAGAAGATAAAAAGAAAAAACAGACTCTCATCGAAGAAAATAAGCTTGAAAAAAATAGGTTGTCAAACGAATTAGAAGAGCAAAATGAGTTGGTTTCTGCCTTAAAAAAAGATGGTAATAAGTTTAGTCGTCAAATTCAGAAAAAACAGAAAGAAGCTAATAAAATTGATAAACAAATTGAAAAGTTAATTAGAGATGCTATTGCTGCCTCCAATAAAAAAAATGCAGATAAAAGAGGAGTCAAAGACAACAGTTCTTCCATAAGATTAGCACTAACGCCTGAATCAAAGTTATTAGCAGCAGATTTCACTAAAAATAAAGGCAAACTGCCTTGGCCAATAAAAAATGGAGTCGTTGTAAAACGCTTCGGAAATACAAGACACCCTCAGTTGCCTAACATAACAACTTATTGTAGTGGTGTAGAAATTACCACCGAAAAAAACGCTAAAGCTAGAGCTGTTTTTAATGGTGAGGTAATGGAAATTCAAAAAATAAAAGGGGCTTCAAATGCGGTTTTTATTCAACATGGTAATTACATTACAGTTTATCAAAACCTGATTAATGTAGTCGTAAAAAAAGGAGATAAAGTTGTTACAAAACAAGAAATTGGATCAGTGGCCACCAAAGTAAGCTCAGGAAAATCAATCCTTAAGTTTTTAATCTACCAGAACGACCAAAAGATGAATCCGTCAAGTTGGATTTATAAACTATAAAAGGGCAACTATTTTGAAATCTGATGGAAGTTTTTTTATTTAAAAGATTTGTTTAATGTGCATAAATTTAATTACTTGCACCCAAAAATTAGAGCTTTTGATGGTGTTTTTATAACCAAATCAATAGTACGAAAATAGCAATGATGGAAAAGTACGTTTCTGCCTTTATACATGAATTTACCTCAACTTTAAATTGGACTTTGGATTCCATATTATTTAAAGTTCCTTGGTACAACAATTACTTTTGGGGACTAATCGTTATTTCATTGGTGGTTTGGTTTCTTGAAATAATTTTTCCTTGGAGAAAAAACCAATCACGCATTAGAAAAGACTTTTGGTTGGATGGGTTTTATATGTTTTTTAATTTTTTCATTTTTTCAATTTTTATAAGTGGAGATTATAAAGCAATAGGTTTGTTTTTCAGCGAAATGGGAATAACAACAAAGAGTCTAGCCGTGTTCAATCTTTCAAATTGGCCTGCCGGAATACAATTAATTATCTTTTTTATTATTTTAGATTTTGTACAATGGTTGACCCATCTTTTATTACATAAATATGAAGTTCTGTGGCGGTTTCATAAAGTTCATCATTCTGTAAAAGAAATGGGATTTGCTGCACACCTGCGATATCATTGGATGGAAAATATACTATACAAGCCTTTGAAAACTCTTGGGGTTATGGTATTAGGAGGCTTTGAGCCAGAGCAAGCTTATATCGTTCATTTCATAGCTATAATCATCGGACATTTGAATCACGCTAATATCAGAATAACCTGGGGGCCCCTTAAGTATGTACTAAATAATTCCGTGATGCATTTATATCATCATATGAAAGTGTTACCAGAAGAAAAATCGAAGGGGATTAACTTCGGAATTAGCTTGAGTATTTGGGATTTTTTGTTTAAAACTAATTATTTACCAGACGACAACGGTGAAATTGAGTTAGGATTTCCAAATGAAGAAAATTTTCCAAAAGGATTTTTCGGTCAGCTTTTTACAGGTTTTGGTAAAAATTAAGGTTGGATTTCGTTTAGATAAAAAAAACTTTTTATGCTATACATTTGAATTCTTAACGAGTTGAACAACGTCTTGATGCGTTGTATCAATACGTATTTCCTGATGGTCTTCAAATTTATTCATTGCACCTTTCATATTCACTATTGCAGGAATACCATATTCTCGTGCTACCACTGCGCCATGACTTAATGGAGACCCTATTTCAGTAATAATCCCCCCGATTATTGCAAAATAGGGAGACCAACCTATATCTGTATATTCACATATCATGATGTCACCTTTAACCAATTTATCAGCATCATCTAAAGTACGAACAACTTTAACTTTTCCCTGAACTTTTCCTTGACTTACAATCGTGCCTTTGTTATCTTTTTGTTGAATTTGATTTTTTAAAGGGAAAGGATGTCCAAAATAAACTTCTTGAAAACTCATTTTAGAAAAAATAGCATCCAGATTTTTTCTTTCTTGTATATGCCCAAAGGAGTCTTTCATTTTTCCTTTAATTAACTGGCCTATTTCTTTATGTTTAAGATAAAAAATGTCTTCTTTTGTATTTAATAAAGCATTCTGTACTAAAAGTTCACTTAATTCAATGTAAGCAAATTTTATTTTTTGCTGGAACTTAATCGCAGCAGATTTACTCATTTCTCTCAATGCTATAGCTTCTCTAGTAGACTTAGCTAATTTTTTAACAATTACTTTTTTTATTACATTCATCTTTGGCAAATTATTCATTGCATCTTTAATATCGAATACTTCAGTTGACGAATCAAACTCCTGTGATTTCACAATATTTCGAATTATGCGAATAAGCTTTATAGGTTCTTGCGACCAATCTTTCTCTTTCAACTCTCCTTCTCGGACACATCTATGCCCGTGATCCTCTAAAAATTGACGATATACTTTATTTGTTTTCGAATTGGATCGAATCTCCTCAAGTAATTTCTCATCTGTCATTTCTTCTAGGTTTAAATTTTGGGAATCAATTGACTTAGCTATATTTTTCAATTGTTGGATCGAATCTGCCCCAACAATGCCATCAATGTTTTTCAAAAAATGGGAAGCAATAGCATTACTTTCAGGAGTAGGTATTGGTCCTCCACTAATCACACTAATGAATGCGGAATATTGGCTTCCAGACTTAGCTGAAGAACAATAATGGTAGGAATAAGCTTTGTTTAAGTTGTGTAGTTGGCTATCAATCCATTCATACAAATCTTTTTTTTCTAAATTTTTAGGCTGATGAATACTGGTGTTTAAATTCCTTAATATTTCTAGTCTCTTTTTGGCTTTTCCTAGATAGGAGAACTGTTTTCTTTGATTGTTTAATTGAACAAGTAAACTTCTTTTGGGATCCATTGACTTTCCGCCAAGGGGTCTGCCTAGAATACTGTATTCAATATATAAATTTTTAGGTAAAATAATCGCATCAGCAATTTTATATAACCCGGTCATACTAATAAATCCATGGTTATAGAAATACTTAATATAAACATGTTCTTTTAAAATTTTTTTTTGAACACCGCACTCCATATAAAACTCTTGAATTCCATATTCTATTGCTTTCCCAAAGGTAGAAATTGATAAAGGAGATAAATGACCCGGCATCATTTCTCCAATATTTGCACGAGTTAAAATCTCGTTTTCAATAGCAAGTTTTGAATCTAATTCATTGGGATGGATTTTCGAAAGTGTTGTAATAGGACGTACTTGTAACCAAAATAATTGATCATTTTGATCTACAGCCCATTCAATATCTACAGGTTTTCCAATTTCATTTTCTAATTTTTCCAATCCAGACATTAATTCTGTTAATATTTCAGGAGAAGCTATTTGAGACTCAAAAATTGGATCTGTATCGTATTTATTGATAAATAAACTTTCAGGCTCAATTTTCCCATCTACCAATTTATCGGCCAAACCTTCCACTAAATTGATACAGATTATATCTCTTCTATGATTAACAGGGTCAACAGAAAATGCAACACCAGCATACTTAGCGTCAACCATATCTTGAATGATTACTGCAATTCCATCTGGCAGATCGATCTGTTTTCTCCCATCATCATATTTTTTAATCCTATTTGATCCAGCTGAGGCAACACAGTCTCGAACAGCTTTTACTATTTCATCTTCTGTTTTTTGATTTAAAAAGGATTCATATTGTCCGGCGTAAGAATATTCTTCACCATCTTCTTTCATACCACTTGAACGGATAGCTTTCGGCTTAGGTGACATCCATTCAATATATTTTAAAGGCTCATTAAGAAATTTTTCTATACTTGAAGGCGTAATAACCATAAAATCAGGAACTGAAAATCCGAGAAAATTCAATATCGAAAGCCCTTTTCCTTTCCCTCCCAGATTTGTTCCTTCTTCTTTTGAGTCGAATCTATAAATCATAATATTTTGGATTAAATCCGAATTCTGTAACTAATTTCAATTTAATTCCATTTACGGTCCCAGATGAAATCCCCTCATTAATTCTGTACTCTCCATCCATATTGTAAGGAACAAAAGTTGCTCGTTCGCAAATTAAATGATACTCTTTATTATCAGAATATTTTAACGTAAGGTTTAATTTTTCTGGAAAAATTGGAGCTGACGCAAACTCAGAGATCAAAGGAAATTCTCTTAAATAATGTATTTGTTTTCCTTCAGTAACGAACCCTGCCGTTAGTTGTCCCATATAATCATACTCGACCATGGAAACATTGAAAGACTCACCATTTTCCATCATTCCGCAAAACCAAATATGTCTTTTCCAACCACTCCATTTTCGAATTCCCCAGCTATGGTCTCTCATGGAAGACCAATTTACATCTCTCTTATGTTGATTAATTATTACACTTCCAGTCAAAGTTCCGCCTTGTTCGAAATGGTGTTTTTTTGAATCTTTTAGTTTTTCAAAGAATGATTTCGACCATTTTCCTTTTGCAATAGCTCTTGCGGTAGCATCAACTATCATAGCATTATGAAAATTCACTATTGGAGTTTTTGAAGTAAAAATAAGATCAAATTTAACTTTTTTCTCTTCCCCACTTAAGTCCATTTCTCCAATAAAACTAATTCTCCATTTCTTGCCAAGTTGCAGGCAGTCAAATTTCAAATTTCCTTGTTGAAACCCTTCTCCTTCTTTACCAGGATGATTCTTTAAACGCAACAATCCTAAATTAGGAAAAAATAGTTCTAGCCAAAATTCGTTCCCCCTAGTAGTTCTAAAACTTTGTCGTACCAAAAAATAGGAACCGTCATCCCCTAAACCATTAAAATAACTTGAATCGTTAAATAATTCTTCGTGTGGATTTTTATGTTTTTTCTCAATATCTTTTAAAGAAATATGTTTATTATCCCTTTTCAAGAGTTTCCTTTTGATGATTTTATATTTGATCCATTTGAACATTACATTTAATGACTTTTTAAGGTTATCTAGTTCTTTTTCATAGGAATTCCAATATTAATAACTAATGTCAAGACATTTTACCAGATGCACAACTAAAATAGGATTTTGCCTTTGAAACTACCGAATTGTTTTCGCCTTCAGCAGGATACCCCAATAGTGTCATTTTGTGTCTTACAATAGTAATTTCATGTTGGCCAGGAGAATCAAATGTAACAGTTGAATCCTCAACATTTACGCTTACGTTAGTTATGTTTTTAATGGCTGAAATTTTTTTTATAATTGTATTTGCACAACCGCCACATTTTAAATTTTGAATTTTTATTGATGTATTCATTTTTTGAATTTTATTAAATAATAATATCACCATCCCAGCTCGAGATACCTCCTGTAAGATTATAAACATTTTTAATCCCAACAGATTCTAATATTTGACAAGCTGCCACGCTCCTTGAACCACTTCTACAATATACCAAATACATTTTGCCTTTATCAAAACCTTCCACTTTCTGCATAAATAGTTGTGATTCAAAAAGATCTAATAAAATAGCGTTTTTTATCCTTCCCTCGTCCCACTCAGTTTTGGTTCTGCAGTCAATAATTACGGCTCCGGAATTTTTACCAATAAGCTCCTTAAATTCGGTATTGTTTATATTTTTCATACAATTAAATGTTTTTAAATAAGATATTCTTAAATAGGTTTTATAGTAAGGTTGTCGGACAAACATATTCAGACAGGGGAATCTGGGTCTTAACGATTTCCTTAAACCCTCCCTCTATATTCGTTACTTTTTTCACTCCATTTGCTTTGAAAATAGATGCAGCAATTAAAGAACGGTAACCAGATTTACAATGTAAAAAATAGTTTTTTTCTGGATTTATTTTTCCAAAATTTGAGTGGATGTCGTCTAATGGGAAGTTCTCTACTCCGACAACATGTTCTGAAAAATATTCAGATTCCTTTCGAACATCTACGGCATTTTCAATTTTTTCTTCAGCTAACATTTCTACAAATTTAGTAGCCGATATCGATTCAATAGAATCCAATTTATAACCTTGAGATTCCCAACTTGCTAAACCTCCTTTTAAATACCCTAAAGTATTATCATATCCAACTCTTGAAAAACGAGTAACAATCTCATGAACACGCAGATTATCATCAGTAATAAATATTATTTTTTGATTGATATCCGACACTAAAGCTCCGACCCAAGGTGCAAAACTTCCGTCAATACCAATATACCAGGCGCCAGGGATAGTGCCCCCACTTGAGTAGGCTTCCTTAGAGCGAGTATCTATAACCAAGACGTCTTTTCGTTCGCTTAACTCTTTAAATGTTGAGGGATCTAATGGAGTAGTTCCTCTATGTAACACCTTGTCAATATTTGTATTAATCGATTTGTTCATTCGAACATTATTGGGGAAATATTGTGGAGGTGGTTTCAATCCAGTGATAACTTCTTCAATAAACTCCTCTCTCGACATGTCTGATCTCAAAGCATAATTCGTTTTCTTTTGATTACCTAGTGTGTCAAAAGTTGCTGAACTTATATTTTTTCCACAAGCAGAACCGGCACCGTGGCTTGGATATATAACAATGTCATCAGGCAAGGTCATTATTTTATTTCTTAAAGAATCAAATAAGTGTCCGGCTAGATCCTCTTCTGTTAAAGCATCTTCTTTTACCGCTAAATCTGGACGGCCAACATCTCCAATAAAAAGGGCATCTCCAGTTAAAACATAAGGGGTATTTCCATCTTCATCTGTTATTAAATAGGATGATGATTCCATGGTATGTCCTGGAGTATGTAGTAAGGTTATCTTGCCATTACCCACAAAAAAATCTTCTCCATCAGCTCCATTATAAATATTATATTCTGTAGTCGCATTCGGGCCGAAAACTATTTTGGCCCCTGTTTTACGAGCTAAATCATATTGTCCTGAAACAAAATCAGCATGAAAATGTGTTAGAAATATATATTTTATTTTAGCGCCATCAGCTTCTGCCATTTGTAAATAAGGCTCTGTTTCTCTCAAAGGATCAACTACTGCTGCTTCTCCGTTAGACTCAATATAATAAGCCATCTCTGCAAGACATCCGGTAAATAATTGTTCTACTTTCATAGGAGTGAATTCTAAATTAACAATTTAATACAAATTTAAATTAATGGTAGTAACTTATGATACACTATCGTTAAAAAATTTTTTTTCTATTATTTTTTTGTTTGAGGTATTTATAAAATTTTTCTTTCTTTAGACCTGTATGGTACCAATCTACTGCTTCTTGAATCCCCATAAAAAATAAGGTTTCATTTGCTTTTTCCATAAATCCAGAATTTATTATTTTATCTCTAACGGGACCTTTTAAACTAGCAAAAGACATCGTTATTTTTTTTTGATTGAAATAATCTAATAATTCTATTAAGGTGAAGATGGCGCTGCTGTCAATCCTATTGATGCTTTCGCCATCTAATATTAGGAGTTTTAATTGATTTCCTTTTAGTTTTGAGTAATACTCAAGTTTATCTTTAAAATAAGCTGTATTTGCAAAATGTAACTGTGCGTCAAAACGAATAATTAATATTTCATTATGTATTTCAACCTCTTTAAATCGTTTTGTGTTTCGATAAAAATGGGTTTCTGGAATTTTCCCTAAAATTGCCATATGAGGAATAGTGCTTTTGTAGATAAGTATTATGATAGACAAGGCGACCCCAGTAAATATTCCTTCAATAATACCAATTGTTGCTGTTATTAGTAAAGTAATAATTAATATAACAAAATCTGTTTTTGAGAATTTTGTTAGCTGTTTAGGTGTTTTAATGTCCAATAAGTTAAACACTGCTACCATTATTATAGCAGCTAAAACAGCCTTAGGTAAATAATAAAATACAGGCGTTAAAAAAAGAAGGGTAAAAGCGATAATTAATGCTGAAATCAATGCAGATAAAGGGGTCTTTGCTTTTGACTCCTCATTAACCGCTGTTCTAGAAAAGCCCGCTGTTGCAGGATATGTTTGGAAAAAAGAACCAACAAAATTACTCATTCCTAATGCTATTAATTCTTGATTTGGAACTACCTTATATTCAGTGTGTTTAGGCTCTAATGACTTTGCGATGGAAATCGCCTCTAAATAAGCTATTAAAGAAAGAGTTAATGCTATTGGGAACAACTTGGTTAGGATATGCTCATCAAACACAGGTATTTTAAAGTTTGGCAATCCTTTTGGGATTTCTCCGATAATTGACACCCCTAATAAATCTAAATTAAAAAATCTTACAGCTACAATAGAAAGTATTACAATAATTAAGGTTGCAGGTAATTTTTTTAAATATTTTTTTATCAATAAAATT
>SGZC01000024.1 GCA_004213605.1 Flavobacteriales bacterium | reverse complement strand
AAAATCAAAAATACTAGTTTTAATACCTTCATGTACCTACCGATACAAGGACCGTACCAAGTTTATAAAAAAGTATATTATTTGATAACGATTCGGTTTCACTCCGTCCATAAAGAGCCCACCGCATAGGTTCGGGCCTGGCCTACCAACAACACCTTGTCGCCTACAAGACGGCATTTTAAAACTCCGCCGCGTTGCGAGCGTTGCTGTGCATCCAACTCGTTTTTTTGAAGTTGTTCGGCCCAAAAAGGCACCAAGGAGCAATGGGCCGATCCGGTAACAGGATCCTCTAAAATAGAGGCTTGTGGCGTAAAATATCGCGATACAAAATCGCACTGATCGCCTACAGCTGTCACCACGATCCCACCCGGATCCAGATTGATTTGATCGAGCTGAGCCCGATTAATTTGAAGGTCCAAAATTTCTTGTTCGTTACGATAAACCAGCACATAATCTCGGGCCTTATAAACTGCTTGAGGAGCAATGCTCAACGCCTTTTTGATAGTGTCGGGAAGCGGAGCAGTTACCGGCATTCTTGCGGGGAGTTCCATTTGGTAGCCGTCCTCTAAAGCCTGTACCCGAAGCATCCCACTCTTGGTGTTAAAAAGAAAGTGGGATCGCGGATCTTTTATAAGGGTCTTTAAGCAATGGGCAGTCGCTAGGGTAGCATGGCCGCAAAGATCCATCTCGATGTCTGGGGTAAACCAACGCAGATGGAAACCAGCGTCCTCTTCTACAAAAAAAGCCGTTTCTGGTACCGCATTTTCTCGGGCAATTTTTAATAAGAGCGCATCGGGCAACCAGCGTTCTAAAGGGACCACACAGGCCGGGTTTCCTTTAAAAAGTGTATCGGTAAATGCATCGATTTGATAAAAGCGGAGTTCCATAACTTATTCCTTGGGTTTCTTTAAAAATTGAAGTACCGGTTCGATGCTTCGCTCAGGGTCCTCCTCCATGGGAACATGACCTAAGTCATCGAGAACCACCAAGGTGCTGTTGGGCAGGTCTTTATGAAACTGCTGGGCCACCTCCAAAGGAATTAACTGATCCTCAGCGCCCCATAAAATAAGTGTCGGCTGTTGAATTTCCATTACTTTTTCCCTAGAAAAAGGAGTTGCTGGGGTATTGAGTTTATCGACAAAGGCCTGCCGGTTACCGGATCGAAGAGTGAGTTCAAAATAACGATCGATCACTTCCGGCGCTACTTTTTGAGGATCGGCATAAACATTTTTAACACTGGAGGCTGCTACAAAGCGAGGCGTAATAAAGGTAAATAGCTGTTTTATCACCGGAAATTGCGCTAACTTAAAAGCGATAGGAACACTCTTGGAACCCATGGGGTAGCCAGAGGCATCGATTAAAATTAGGCGATCGACTCGATGGGGATAAGCACTGGCAAAATTCCAAGCAATTTTTCCTCCCAAAGAGTTTCCGGCCAACACACAGTGCTCAACGCCCAACTCCTCTAAGAATGCGGCGATAAATGCTACATAATGCGGGGTACTGTAATTGCGATCTAAAAAAGGACCCGTAAGCCCATAGGCCGGTAAATCCATACGGAGTACCCGTCGATGCTCCGAGAGAGTCGTTGCCCAGTCGTTAAACGTATGTAAACTAGCTCCGGTTCCATGGATCAATACGATAGGAATGGAATCGGTCTTGGGTCCCTCATCGCGATAATGCACCTCCATCCCCTCCAAAGCCATAAATTGTGACTCGGTATTGGCATAGGTTTCTTTTAGGGTTTCCAAGGGCAGATCTTGGTAGCCAAAAAGAATTATTAGCCCTCCTATGAATATCCCCAGGATCACCATAATTGGACGTACTATTTTTTTTAAAAACTGCATTTAAACGTTTAAAAATTAATTTGTTTTTACCAACTTAACAACTTGATTGTCAATAGTTAAGTAATATATACCTAAAGCATACATTGACAAATCGATATAGGGATTAGAACCGCTTAATTGTCCGCTTTGCAGGCGTTGGCCATAGGCCGAATACAACTCAAAATTTAGTTCTTCAACCAGCTCAAAATACACCCGATTTTGGGTCGGGTTCGGATAATAACGAAGTGCAAGTGCTGGGCTATCATTAGCCAACAATTCGCACATAAAATCTTGCTCCACCTTCGAAGCCACCGGTGGATCTACCAATAAGTTATCGGTTAATAAAGGGCAATAACAATCGTTTTGCTCTACATATAGTTTTAGCCAAGACAAGGCGATTTTACCCACCGCGTTCGCACCTCCAGTGGGCGAATTGGCCACTGAATGATCTCCGTTTTCAATTTCGAACAATAATTTATTGGTGCTGCTAGGAGTTGCTTCGTAATGTAAATCTGCGTGCAACGCTGGCGGAGCTACCGTATCGTCTTGTCCACTGAATATAAGTGCGGCACTGTCATGATCAAAATTAGGGTTTGGAAGCCAAGGACACAAAGCCACCACACCTGCGATGGTAGGATCCAATACGGCTGCTCTTTGGGCGCCTCCACCCCCCATGGACCAACCACTAACCGCTAATTGTTCTAGGTTTAGATCGCCTACTAAGGGGGAGGCAGATCGGGTATTTTCTTGTTTTATGGTTTCTAGGGCATCGAGGAGTGCATAGGCTCTCGCCTCCGGAAAATCTATCGGAGAATTGGTTCCTATAATAATGGTAACAATACCGTGCGAAGCGTAAAAAGGCCCCCACTGCTCCACACTCGAGGGCGCTGCAGTAAATCCAGGAACAATCGCAATACTTGCATAAGGAGGAGTTCCATTGGTGGGGTAATAAATCGTAGCACCGTTATAGTCAGGGCCATTTCGAATACCGTCCTCCTCGTCGAGAGCTGCTACTGAAAAAGGTCCAGGAATACTAAGACTTTCTAACGTCACCTCTTCACACTGAGCATAGATTGAGTTGAAGAAGAGTGGCGTTAAAAAAAAGAATAAAATGCTGAAGTATTTTTTTTTCATTGAGCAGTTTTTATAAGATGTTCTTCAATCTAGTACAAGATACCATTATTTTAATTTATTTTTTTACACCAGTACTCCCAAACCCTTCATCGTTTCCTAAAGTGGAAATCGATCGTGCATACGCCCTATCTTAAAACCAAGCGCCAATACCTTTTTGGTGGCTTCACTGGTGCTATCCAGCAAGGGGTTGGTATGGTTAAAATGGGTAAATATCACCTTAGCGCGTTGCGCCCTACTGAAGTCTTTTAAGGTTTGGATGGTCTCCAATACCGACGGATGAGGAATTTGTGACATATCTCGATTTCCCAATTCTTCGGCACTATAAAAAGTGGCGTCTAAAAAGGCATAATCTACTTGTTGTAGTTCTGTCGCAAGGTCCAACTCCCATCGATTCCATTTATCGATATCCGGAATAAACAAGGCTTTTTTATCGGGCCCTTCAATGAAGTAGCCCACGGTTTCTGAATATTCATCACGATGAGGCACTAAAAAAGGAGTGACATGTAGTGATGGTGATAACGCAATCGCTTGGTTAGCAACTAAGGGTTGGAGCGCAATATTACGTTGGGCTACCAACTGGCTCCAAGGACCATTATTGCTAATAAAGGAACTCATTTTGGGCATCGCAAAAACCGGAATATTTTTGGTATTTGCAGCTTCTTTACCCAAATACATCAACCCAGTATAGTGACCGATATGGGCATGGGTTAAAAAAATACCATCCACAATACTGGAGGGTGAAATTTTAGAAGCATTTTTTAAGGCATATAGCTGTGCACCGATATCGGGAGTGGCATCAAAGAGGTATTTTTTTTGAGTATTAAAATCCAATAAACCCAAAGAGCTAACCCTCCTAGTCGAATCTGCTTGGTCAAACAAGCCTTGGCAACATTTTTTGTTGCAGTTTAATTGTGGAGCCCCGGCATCTTGAACGGTTCCTAGTAAAATTAAAGAAACGCCTGACTGCTTCGCTGAAGGTTGACACTCGAACCTAGTGGATGCCTTAGCCATCTTTTTTTCTTGACAAGAAAAAAATACGAGCAGTAGTATCAGGTACAGAAATCGCATTACTTTTATATTGGAGCGTTTAATAGGTTCATTTTTTTTAAACTGTTTACGATTATTCGTCTACGAATATAACGATATTGAAATGCAATTAAATTCATTTTTTAAAACGGTTCAGAAATGATTGCCCATTGGGGAACCTGGAAAGATCAGGCTCCGTATGGAAAAGACAGAGCTTTTCATGTCATTAAAAAATAGTTTATCTACTAATTTCATTGCATTTCGTCGATAAAATTTAATTTTTATCGTTTTTATATGGATTTTGTTATAGCTTTAAAATAAATTCTAATACCTGTAGATGAAACATACAGTAAGAACGATTTGGTTCCACTAAAAAGAAACATCTACATTTAAAATATATTCTATCCCCCCTATAGTAGCATGCCAAAAAAAGTATTTTGTTTACAAAATACTTTTTTTATTTCTTTATGTTTGACACTTCAATAAAAAGAGAAATGTTTAAAGCTGTATTGTTCGATATGGACGGAGTTATCGTAGACACGGAGCCGCTCCATTGCAAAGCCTATTTTAAAATGTTTGAAGCGGTTAATATTTCTGTTTCAACCGATTTGTACGAATCATTTACAGGGCAATCGACCCTTGACATTTGTAAGCAGCTCTGTCAACGTTATCAATTAGCGGAGCCCCCAGCTACCTTAGTACAGTTAAAACGAAAATTTTTTAAAGAACTTTTTGCCAGCGACGATAGTTTAACCTTAATTGAAGGAGTTTTAAAACGAATCAAAGAATATCATCAACAAGGAATGACCCTGGTTCTTGCTTCTTCGGCTTCTATGAGTACCATTAACAAGGTGTTTAAACGCTTTGAACTGGATCCCTATTTTGTTGCCAAATTAAGTGGCGCCGATTTAAAAGCCTCCAAACCACATCCAGCAATTTTTATTAAGGCTGCAAAAGCAAGTGGTTTTACTAAAGAAGAGTGTGTGGTTATTGAAGATTCGACCAATGGAATCGCTGCGGCAAATGCTGCAGGAATTTTCTGTATCGGTTTTAAAAGTCCACATTCTAAAAATCAAGATTATACAAAAGCTTCCAAAATAATTACTGATTTTTCTGAAATTAGCTACCACCAATTACAGCGTTTAAAACATCCATAATTTGCGTATCTTTAGACCTACGAATAGGCATGAATAAAACGCAAACAATTAGTATTACTGGCGGAACAGGTCACTTGGGTCATTGTTTACTGCTCAAGTTATTGGATCAGAAATATCGGGTAAAAGCGCTCTATAACCGTCAAGTACCACTCTTAAAACACCCTCATTTAACCTGGATCAAAGGGAACATTACTCAAGCCAATACCTTTGAAGAATTTCTTAAAGATTCTGATGCGCTCATTCATAGTGCAGGCTTAATTTCTATTGGAGATCAAAGCGCTAAGTTGGTGTATCAAGTGAATGTGGAGGGGACCGAACATCTTATAAAGGCTTGTTTGGAGTATCAAGTAAAGATGGTCTATATTAGTTCTTGTACGGCAGTAAAAGAAACGTTAGCCCATGAAGTTTTTAAAGAAGATCGGCCTTATAAAACACAAAACGACTTTAGCTACGACTACACCAAGGCAATGGCTGAGCAAAAAGTGATAGCTGCTGTAAAAGAGGCCAAGCTATCCGCCTGTATTTTACGTCCTACTTCTATTATAGGCCCTCCAGATGATAGGCCCTCTCCTTTTGGAAAAACGATACTGGATCTTGCCGCCTATAAAATGCCCATTATTACAAGTGGAGGCTATAACCTGGTAGATGTTAGAGATGTTTCACAAACCATTATCAACAGCCTAGATAAAAATCTAACAGGCGAGATATACCTCCTAAGTGGTTCTTATGTAACCATAAAAGAAATCGCCAAAATTGCAAATCCTACTAAATTCTTTTTTAAAATTTCAATTGACCTATTACTGTTCTTATTGCCCTTGATTAAATGGTATGATAAACTGTTTGGAATGCCCTGGCCGCTTTCAAAAGAGAGTCTTATAACCCTTAAAATGGCACCGGTGCAGATGGACCACAGCAAGGCAACGAGGCAATTAAATCATCAAAGCAGAGCTCCCTCAGAAAGTATCCTCGATTTGCTATCTTGGCATAAAAAACAACAGTCATGATTCCAATAGAAACATTTTACCTCATCTGTATGGTTTGGGCATTTATCGGCCTGGGCTCTTTTGTTTTATTGCAATTTGTAAGAGCACCCTATGGCAGACATATTCGTAAGGGTTGGGGACCTGAGATTTCAAATCATGTGGGCTGGGTATTGATGGAACTCCCGTCCTTTTTAATCATTTTTTATTTCTACTATTTTTATGAGCAAAGCACCTATGCGAGTATGTTAAGTTTACTTTGGCTGATGCATTATTTTAATAGAACCTTTATCTATCCGTTTAGAATCCGTACTAAAAAGAAAAAAATGCCCCTCACTATTGTGTTTTCTGCGATTGGTTTCAATTTTATGAATGCCGGTTTGAACGGCTATTTTTTAGCTTTTTTGGAGACCTACCAAGCTGCTAATTTTGAAACTTGGAATTTTTACCTAGGAGCTGTTTTATTTGGTCTTGGGTTCGTCATCAATCAAGTAAGTGATCACCTTTTAATCCATCTCAGAAAACCAGGAGAAACCGGCTATAAAATTCCTCAAGGCTTTTTGTTTCGTTATATTTCCTGCCCTAACTATTTGGGAGAAATAGTCCAATGGATAGGATTTGCACTAATGGCTTGGAATTTTCCGGCACTTACTTTTTTAATTTGGACTGCAGCCAATTTACTCCCCAGAGTTTCGGGGCATCATAAATGGTATCAACAACATTTTGACCACTATCCTAAAAACAGGAAAGCATTGATTCCGAGAATATGGTAATCATCTCAAAAAATAGTAAATTAGCCTTTACTTATTAATCGTTAACCATTTATTCGTGTTCAATTTATCCCTACTTTCAAAAAATATTCTAGCCAACAGATGGCTCATTATTGTGTTGGTACTTGTTGGAACCCTGTTTTTTGGAAATGAATTGAAAAAACTTGAAATTGATGCAGATATTGTTAGGTCCTTGCCCGACGATGATGCCGATGCAAAGCTCTTAAAAAAAATTGGGGAGAATTTTGGGAGCAATAACATGGGAGTTATTATTCTTGAAACAGATAATATTTATCAACCTGTAGTCATTGAACACATCCAACTAATTACCAATACCCTCACGGAAATTGATGGTATTTCTTCCGTTTCTAGTTTAACGAATATCATCAATATTAAAGGAAGTGAATACGGGATTGAAATAGGAAAATTGGTAGACGAATACGAGCTTCCTAAAACAGCTGAAGCTTTTGAAAAGCTTCGAACTAACATACTAAACAACCCCATGTACAAGGGTTCTATTGTTTCGGAAGATGAAACGGCTTCCCTTATTGTTTTTAATATCGAAAATGATGGGAATGTTAACCAGATAGCTAAGGAGGTGATCAACAAAACAACAGCCCTACAAGTCCCCGAAAAACTGTACTACATAGGATCTCCTATGTTAGTTACCTATATTTCCGATTTGATGCGAAAGGATTTAACCACGCTATTACCCATCGCATTTTTAGTGATTGCGATCGTGTTATTGTTGAGTTTTAGATCCTTAAGTGGTGTTATACTACCTCTTTTAATTGCGGTGATTAGCATTGTATGGAGTTTGGGAACCATGGCTTTTTTAGGGATTAAAATGTCGATGATCTCGAATAATATCCCCATCATTCTTTTGGCCATTGGAAGTGCCTATACCATCCACGTTATAAATCGAGTGAACAAAGTTCGATTGGAACAAGAACCAGCAGCTATACAAAAGGCATTAACCTTTGTATTAATACCTGTTATTCTTGCTGCATTAACAACCATTATTGGTTTTGTCTCCTTTATTTTTGGATCGTACCTAGAGATGATTGTAGACTTTGGAATATTTACCGCACTCGGAACCCTATTTGCCTGCCTCCTCTCGATTTTTTTCGTTCCAGCTATTTTGAGGGTGTTCCGTTCTAAAAATAAAGCCATTACAATCCCTACAGAACATTCTTTTTTAAACAGGTATTTATTGAGCCCTCTATACCGCTTGATTGCCCGTCAACCCAAAACAGTATTAATGGTGTGGGTGTTATTAATGAGTTTTAGTGTGGTTCACCTTTTTTCTATTAAAAGAAGCGTCGATATTCAAGAATACTTTAAAAAAGACAATCCAACTCGTTTGGCAGAGCAGATTATGGTCGAAAAGTTTGGAGGTACTAAACCCATATTTGTTTATTTTAAAGGAAATATGCAAAGTCCTGCAGTGCTTAAAAAAATGTTAGAAACTTCCGCTTACATGGAACAAAGCCCTGATGTGTACACCTCCATGTCGATTGCAAAATTAATTGATGAAATCAATTACAATTTTACCAACTCCAAAACCTTTCCTCAACAAATAGAACAAATAGAGCAGCTTTGGTTTTTATTAGACGGCAATGAAGTACTGCCCCGTTTTGTGAACGAAGAACTAACAGAGGGAATCATCATTTCAAAATTTAAATCTCCCGATAATACCTCAAAAAAAGAATTTGCGCGCTACATGAATCGCTTTATTGCTGAAAACGCTACCGAAGATTGTCAAATACAAATAACAGGAATGCCCTTTGTAGACATCACTATGGATCAAAGTTTAATTAACAGCCAGATGGGAAGTATCGCCATTGCTATCTTTTTTGTCATCGTGCTGGTAGGGGCCATCCTACGATCCTTAAAAAACGGCTTTTTAGCAGCCATTCCAATTATTGCTACTATGGTGCTTCTATTTGGGTTTATGGGATTAACGGGGATCTCCTTAAACATAGCTACCGTGCTTGTAGCCAGTGTTGCCCTCGGGATTGGCATTGATTATGCCATCCACATTATAGCACATTTTAAATCATCGCTTAAAAAAAACAACGATGTATATAAAGCCGTAAAAGAATCGATTTTTGTGAGTGGCAAAGCGATTATTATCAACGTTATTTCTGTAGCTGCAGGATTTTTAGTGTTGCTATTATCAGATATGGTTCCCTTGCAATACTTTGGTTTATTAATTGCTTTAAGTATGATCAGCTCCTGCCTAGGTGCGTTAACCTTATTACCTTCTTTATTAATATTGATAAATAAAAAAAACAGTCATTATGAAAGTTAATCAGTTCCTTTTATTCTTTTTTTTTAGCACCGTATTTTTCGGACCTATAGCAGCTCAAAATGCGGAAACTTTATTGCAAAACATGGATGTTTTAATTGCTGCACCTAAGGATAAAGATGCCAACGTTTTAATGATTATTAAAGATAAAAATGGAATTGTAAAAGAACGAGAGGCGGTCTTAAAACAAAAAGGAAAATATAAAAAATTATACCGATATACCAAACCAGAAAAACAAGCAGGTATTGCGACCTTATCTCTGCCAGACAATGTTATTTGGTTGTATATGCCCGCATTTGGTAAGGCAATTCGAATTTCACTATTAAGTAAAAGTCAGGCTTTTAATGGAACTGATTTTTCGCAAGAGGACATGAGCGGTATCCCCTACAGCGATCGGTACGAACCAAGCTTAATAAGCGATCCAAATGATGAAAATTATCAATTGGAATTAAGTCCAAAATCAAAAAAATCTAAGTATGCAAAAATCATTTTGACCATGGATAAAACCCATTATTATCCTGTGAAAATGGAATACTATAATAAAGGCGATAAATTAATCAAGATTGCTAATTTTAAGTATCAAAAGCAAGGTGCCTACTGGTTTGCCAAAGAAGTGATGATGACCACAGTTTTAAAAGAACACTCCACCACTATTGTATTATCAGATGTAAAGTTCGATCAAGGATTAAGCGATACCCTTTTTACCATTGAAAATTTAAAACAAGAGGAATAAGCTACCCCCTAGTCAAGAAAACTATAATGGTTTGTTTTACTTTTATGCTGATCAATCGTTTTTTTGATATTGGTCAATGTTTTGAAAGGAGTATCTTCTACAAATAAATTGGCTAACCATGAAGGAACCGCTCCTCCTGGATCTACTTGCATTAAAAAGATCACATCTAATTTATCTTCAGCGAGAACTTTTACCTTCCAATAACCATTTCCACTCACCCGAATGTATTGCTCATTTTCTGCTAAGTAATCATCCAGTACCTCAATACTAACCGTTAATTCTTTTTCGTCGGGATTCCAGCTAAATTTATTTCGATAAACACCATCTCTATTTTTGTAGGGAAAGGGTGCTTTTGCTATCGAATAATAAATCTGTAAGGTATCTCCTTTTCGTTCCAATAATGCCGCAGATTTTACATTATGTCCCCAATCTGGATAGCGCTCTAAATCAAAAATAGTATGGACAAAATCGTGTATCGATGCGTCAATGGTAGTACTACCCTTAAATGTTTTAAAGGCATAGGTTCCTTCTTCTTCTAAATAAACTTGTATTCCATCTTTATCTTTTATCAATTCCCACTGTTCTTGAGCGGTTAGACTAAAATTCGTACATAAAAAAATTAACGTAATGTAACTAATTGTTTTCATAAATAAGGTGTTATTCAACGATGACGTTTTCAGGGACATCATAGGCATAAGCATCCATAAAAAACCGCCACTCGTTACGAATGGTTTCTAATTGATGCTTTTCTATATAATGTTTATTTTTATTGTAACTCTTCATTTTATCAATATAGTGTTCGAATTGAGGGAATGCTGCTTCATAATTATCAAGATCCAAATGAGTATAAATAGTTTCTAAAACCGCTAAGGGTGATTTTTCTAATTCTGTATAAGGAACCTCCACTAAATTTTTAGCAGGTATAGCCTCCTTTTCTTGAAGATAGTCGTTCATGATTTTTTTATAAATCGAAATGATATTGGTATCGATCTGATCGGTATGGATCGCCTGCAATTGTAGGGGTGGTAACATTTTCCTATAGAAATTTTGAGTGGATAAAAATACCTCCACAGGATTTCTATGAATAAAAATAAATTTTGCATCTGGGAACATCGACAATAAGGTCTTAATGCGTCCGGTATTTGGAGGGTTTTTGGAGAGATACCGGTCGCCAGTCGTATTTTTAATTGCTTTTTTTATAAATAAGTGGTAGTCTGATTTCCATCGATCTAATTGCTTTTTTTTAACCCTATGAAAGCGAATGTAGGTATCGTAAAATTGAATCATTTTTTGAGGAAACATCCAAAAGAAATAGAAACTGAGGGGTGTTTTAGCTCCCAAGGCAAATTCTTCTTCCTGAGGTAACGAAGATCCCAAGCTTACATTGTCTCCTTTTCGAGTTCCAGGAATTAATAAAGAAGAAAAACCTTTGAATAAAAAACGTCCTAATTTATTAAATAAGGTATCTGGAAACACACTTTGATAGGTGGAAGCATAAGCCATTTGTGAGTCTTGACATAGTAAATTATGCAAATGAGTGGTTCCGCTTCTCCAATGACCAATAATAAACACTGGAGCTTTCGACACGTCTTTATGTTTAAAACGAGGGTTTATAAATAAACGCTCATAGGTTCTAAAAGGATAGTTTATGATATTAATCAACACCAATATAACTATTCTTAAAAAGTATTTTAAAGACAGCTTGTTTTTGATGATTAAGCTTAAAACAACTGTCATAGAATAGCCAATAGCAGGTGGAAATAACATTCCTCTTTTACTTTTTTTTGTCATGAATGATAGCTTGCTTTAAAAAAAGAGAATTAGTTAAAAACGTCAAGTAATTGTTGAATATTACACTCTGATTGCTCACCAGACTTCATATTTTTTAAGGTAAAAGATTGGCTGCTTATTTCTTTATCGCCGGCAAGAATTACATAAGGAATTGCTCGTTTATCGGCATAACCCATTTGTTTTCCCATTTTTGCCGAATCAGGATAAAGCTCACAAGCGATCTTATTTTTTCTTAAAACTGCCATCGCTTGCATCGCATAGAGAGATTCTTTATCTCCAAAATTGATAAACAATACTTTTGTGTTGGCCACTATGGTAGGGGGAAATAAGTTGAGTTCTTCTAAAACTAAATATATTCGGTCCAAACCAAAGGAGATTCCTACACCGCTCATATCTTTTAATCCAAAAATCCCTGTTAAATCGTCGTAGCGACCACCGCCACCAATGCTTCCAAGCTGCACTGTTTTTGGAGGGCTCACCTCTACTATGGCTCCAGTATAATAGTTAAGCCCTCTTGCAAGGGTAACATCAAGCTCAAGGTTCGCTACTTTTAATTCTAGGGTTTGGAAAGCCTCGCATATAAATTCTAGTTCTTCAATCCCTTTTAAACCAGTCTCCGAAGTTGCCAGTATATTTTTTAATGCTAACAGTTGGTCGGTGGTGCTGCCTTTTAAATTAAATAAAGGCGTTAATTTTTCTAGGGCTTCTTCGGTGATTCCTTTGCTTAACATTTCTGTTTTCACGCCTTCCTCACCAATTTTGTCGAGTTTATCCAAGGCAATGGTAAAGTCTATTAATTTATCATTGGCACCGATAACTTCAGCTATGCCCGTTAAAACTTTACGATTGTTTAATTTTATAGTGACCCCCGCTAAATGTAATTGACTAAAAACATCGTCATACAATTGGATCAGTTCGACCTCCTGCCACAACGATTTAGAACCTACCACATCGGCATCGCATTGATAAAACTCTCGAAATCTTCCTTTTTGAGGCCGGTCTGCTCTCCACACAGGTTGTATTTGAGAGCGCTTAAAAGGGAAGGTTAAATCGTTTTGATGTTGCACCACATACCGAGCAAAAGGCACCGTAAGATCATATTTTAAAGCCTTCTCCGATATACTAGAGGTTACTTTTAAGCTGTTTTTTTCTTTTAAATATCCTATATCGGTCTTTTTTAAAAAATCACCGCTGTTTAATATCTTAAAGATCAAACGATCTCCCTCCTCACCATACTTTCCCATTAACGTTTCACTTTTTTCAAAAGAAGGGGTTTCAATAGGTTGATACCCGTAATTTATAAAACTAGTTCGCATGATATCCATGATGTAGTTTCGTTTCGATACTTCGAGTGAAGAAAAATCTCTGGTTCCTTTTGGTATGGATGGTTTTTGTGCCAAGTTAATTTAATTTAAAATTCAATTTTGAGACTAAGTTATGCAAATATCTTAATTTCAAATTTAATTTATTAGATAATTTAAAATAATGGTAACTTTATACATCAAATTTAGTCTAACGGTTAAACCAATCTATAGTTTATGTTTTCCCTTTTTCGTGTGAATGTACTTATTGCCATCAATTCTATCAAAACTCAGCTTTTGAGGACCATTTTAACAGTGGTGATTATCGGTATCGGTATATGGGCTTTGGTGGGTATTTTAAGTTCTGTAGAGGCTATGGAAAATTCTATTTCTGGTAATTTTGCTACCATGGGCTCGAATACCTTTAATATACAACGTTATAATTTTAACTTGCAACGCCAAGGCGGTGAACGTGAAAAAGTAAATCCAATTATTAGCTACCAGAACATTCGAGAATTTATCGATATATACGAATTTCCTACCACACAAACATCCATTTCATTCAGAGGAACCAGCGGCGCTGAAGTAAAGTTTGAAAGCAACAAAACCGATCCTGAGGTTCAAGTATTGGGTATTAATGAATATTATCTTGAAAATACTGGGACCGAAATTGAATCTGGTAGAAACTTAAATATTTTTGATATCCAAAACAACAACAAAGTATGTATCATCGGTTCTGATTTTTTAAAAAATTTGTTTGTGAATGATAATCCTATTGGAAAAAAAATTAGTATTCGAGGGGTGAAATTTAAAGTGATTGGTGTCCTGGAATCCAAAGGAGCTACCTTTGGAAACAACCAAGATCTACGAGTTTTAATCCCTATACAAGTTGCTAGAGGAATTTTTACAGCACCTAACATCAATTATACCATCAGTATCATGGTAAAAAATACAGAGATGCTAAATGCTGCTCAAGACGAGGCGGTTGTTACTTTTAGAAATATTCGAGGTTTAAGCCCTATTGAAAAAAATGACTTTGGGATCGAACGAAGTGACGACCTCATCAACCGAATTACCAGTATTACTGGTTATCTTGAAATAGCCGCTTGGATTATTAGTATCATTACCATTTTGGGTTCTTCGATAGCTCTGATGAACATCATGTTAGTTTCGGTAACAGAGCGAACTCGTGAAATTGGAGTTCGAAAAGCCTTAGGTGCTAAAAACTCAACCATTTCGACTCAATTTTTTATTGAAACCATTGTGATTGGACAAATTGGTAGCGTTTTAGGTATTTTACTTGGAATTGCTACCGGAATGATTTTTTCTTCTTTTTTTGAATCCGAATTTTCCCTGCCATGGATCCCTATGTTATGGGCAACGATTATCACTTTTATCGTAGCCATTATTGCAGGTTTTTATCCCGCAATGAAAGCCTCAAAACTAGATCCTATTGAAAGCTTGAGGTATGAATAGTCAGTCTAAATATTATTTTTTTTTAACTCCACGCAATAATTGAACTATCCAATCAGTTCTTGTTTTAAAGATTTTGATGAAGAAATTAATATATTTTTGTTTTGTTTTTATAGTGATTGCTTGTAATAAAGACGATGATAAGACCAATGCTGTTTGTTATTCAAATTCGAATACAGAACGTATAATCCACGATGGCATTGATAGAGAATATTTTTTATATGTTCCCGACTCCTATGATGGCACTATAGCGGTTCCAATCGTATTCAATTTTCATGGTTTTGGAGGTAATGTAGAAGAATTTATGGAGTACGCAGACCTACGCTCGGTGGCAGAAACCAACACGTTTATTTTAGTCTATCCCCAAGGGAGCTGTTTAGAAGGTTCTCCGCATTGGAATCCCTGCCCAAACGGACCGGATAACAAAAGTGAAGCTGATGATTTTGGATTTGTTGAAGCGATGATCAATCAGATATCCTCAGAATATAATATAGATCATGATCGAATTTATGCAGGTGGATATTCCAACGGAGGTATGATGGCCTATGGCCTTGCGAATTATAAAAGTGATTTAATTGCTGCGGTGGCATCTGTTTCCGGAACAATGTTAAACTGTACAGGATCTACCAATCATCCTATGCCAGTAGTACATCTTCATGGAACCTCTGATGATGTTGTTTCTTATAATGGGAGTACTGACTGGAATTCTGTACAAAGTACGCTGGATTACTGGATTAATTTTAATAACACCACGACCACTCCAACGGTAAACTCAGAGAATAGTGGTGGAATATCTATCGAACATTATAGTTATGATCAAGGTGAAAATGCTGTTTCCGTGGAACATTATAAATATATTGGAGGGGAACATGTATGGTTTAACGAAACCTACCAGGGTCAAAGTACCTCTGAATTGATTTGGAATTTTATGTCTAGATTCGACCTCAATGGTTTGAGGTAGTAAGATAAGGTTTTATTATCCTCTGAGAGAATCCTATAAATTTCAGTTTACAATTTTATCAAAAAATACAAACAAGTCGCCTTTGGTAATAATAGCACCTTGTTCTATTAATGAAAAAATATCTCCTTTTTTATCTTCGGTAAAATCTTTATTGGCTGTAAAAAACTCGACTTCGTCATACGCAAAATTTTTCTGGAGCCATTTAAAACCTTCAGGGGTTCTGAAATCAATTTTCTCATTGGTGGTTTTTACCACTATTAATTTCATATGAGCCGCTTCAATTTTAAATAGAAATAATTGCATGGCTGAAATATTTTCGAGATAGGAAGCATTGTTCAATACTCCTTCCCAAATCAAATCACTAAAAACATCCAATTCTTCTTCGGCAACTTCAGGCTTTACTCTTTTAATTTCTTCCCACTCTTTTCCTGTGATTGATTGTGTTGCCAAAAAATTAATAAATTCTTCCTGCAATTCTTCAAATTGTTCCTTGGTAAGTCTACTATATTTTGCCATAAAAAAACGCCCCTTTTTGAGGGGCGTAAAATTAATACTATTATTATTAATAACCCTAAAAAATGTAGCGCAATCCAAATTGAGCTTGCCATCTGGAAGCTAAACTCGTATCATAACCAAACGTTTCTTTTAAATCAGGATTGAATGTGTACGTAGGAGTACTTGTACTCGGATCTAAAGCTACACCAATTGGCTGAACATTATTTGGTTGTTGTACAACTCCCCAGTCTGAGTTAATCATGTTTCCAACATTGAGGACATCAATGCTTAACTGAAGTGTATTGGTTCTGTTTTCATTAATTTTTATATTATAATCTTGAAGGATTTTAAGATCCAATCGACCTCTCCAAGGAGAAATCGCTCCATAGCGTTCGGCATATTGACCTCTTCTTCCACTTAGATAATCATCCTGTTGAATGTAAGCGTCAAAAGCGGCTCCTTGACCAGGCTCAGAAAATTGCATTTCTCCTATTTCAGAAGAAGTTGGAATATAAAGTAAGTCATTTAAGTTTGATCCGTCTCCATTAATATCGCCCCCATAGGTGTAATTAAATCGTCCACCTCTGGCGTATTCAAAAAAGGCAGAAACTGTTGTAGCCCATTTATCATTTCCATAATTCCATTTTTTACTACCCACACCAATAATTCTGTGTTGATCACCATATTTAGAATTGGCTAGTACATCGTTGTTAACGTTACCAAGCGCAGCATTAAAAGCAAATGCATCCCCTGTTATTTCTGCTTCAATAGAATTGACGTCTTCTGAATTTAGATAGTTATAAGCCATCATCACATAGTATCCCTTACCAAAAGTCTTTTGAGCTTTTAGTGTTGCATTCCAGGTTCTACCTTTATCTGAATTTGTAATAACATAGGCATTATTAATGATATCATCTGAGGTATAAATAGGTCTGTTATCGACGCCATTTAAAGTTCCTGATGGAGGTAATAAGCCCCAATTTTGAACGTGAGCTGCATTGATGTCTTTGGTATAAGAAACATCACCCGTTAAAATAAGACCACCGTCAAATTTATAATCTCCGCCAATATTTGTTCTCCATACTTGTGGGA
>SGZC01000023.1 GCA_004213605.1 Flavobacteriales bacterium | reverse complement strand
AAACATTACTGCTCTTACACCTATGACCTATCAACGTGGTAGTCTCCCACGACCCTTTAAAGAAATCTCATCTTGTGGTGGGTTTCGCGCTTATATGCTTTCAGCGCTTATCCCTTCCCGACGTAGCTACCCAGCAATGCTCCTGGCGGAACAACTGGTACACCAGAGGTCAGTCCATTCCGGTCCTCTCGTACTAGGAACAGATCCACTCAAATTTCTAACGCCCACTGTAGATAGAGACCGAACTGTCTCACGACGTTCTGAACCCAGCTCGCGTGCCACCTTAAAAACAAAAAATCATAGTTTTTTTGTTTTATTATTCCAAAACGATTTCAATTCTAAAAAATCAATTGGAAATGCTGGCTCTTGGCGGATAAGTATATTTTCTTGAAAAGATCTTTCTAAAATGTCCTCAATCAAATAATCCTCTTTGTTTTTAAAGGGATCGTATTCCTCCTTTAAGGAAATATCAAATAAATTTGCCGTGGTATTGTACCAGAAAGCCCTCCAACTTGTTCTTAATTCTTTAACTAATTCAAAACTAGTCATACCCGTCTGTCGGTATATTAATTTTACTAAAATTTGACCTTCCGTTCTAGTGAATTTTTTTAGTTTTTCAGAAAATTCTTCTTCAATATATTTTTGAATTCTTTTGGTGTATTTTTTTTTATCCCTTTTTTTTTCTATTGTCTTTAGTCTTTCTGACATGATTAAAAGACGTTCTGAGGCTAATTTTGCGTATGGATATACTTTTCTTGTCTTACGTTTTAAAATTAAATAACGCCTTCTATCCTCCTTTGAAATAAACTGCAATTTTGTCAATAAAACCACTTCTTCTAGGTCAATAAATTCTCTGGGTATTGAATCTCCTTTGATAATGTAATAATAATTAGTGGTATCCATTTTTTGCTGAAGCTGATTTTCGACAATTTGGGCAAAAACAAAAAAAGGCGCTAGAATAAATAAAATATAAAGGTATCTTTTCATAAATCTCATAGTCTTTCTGTTTTCTAGTAGTTTCGAAAACTAATTCAAAATTAAACAAAATATACCTTTGACTAATTATTTAATTATTAATTTTGAGAACACTATAATTTATTAAATCTAAAAAAAATATGGCAAAGTCAATACTTACGAAAAAATCAATTTCCTTTTTAGAATCTTATTTAAACAATGCAGCTCCCACTGGTTATGAATGGGACGGTCAAAAAATATGGATGGAATACTTAAAGCCGTATGTAGATGAATTTATAACAGATACCTATGGCACCGCTGTTGCAGTAATTAACCCAAAGGCAAAATATAAAGTAGTTATTGAAGGACATGCAGACGAAATATCATGGTATGTTAACTATATTAGTGATAATGGTTTACTTTACGTGATTAGAAATGGAGGTAGCGATCATCAAATTGCCCCATCAAAAATCGTAAATATTCATACAAAAAATGGGATCGTTAAAGGAGTTTTTGGTTGGCCAGCAATACATACTAGAAATAGAGCGAAAGAAGAAGCTCCTAAACCAGAGAATATTTTTATTGATATCGGTGCTTCCTCGAAAGATGAAGTTGAAAAAATGGGAGTACATGTAGGGTGTGTAATAACCTATCCAGATACCTTTCATATATTAAACAATGATAAATTTGTTTGCCGTGCAATGGACAATCGCATGGGGGGATTTATGATCGCAGAGGTGGCGCGATTGCTTTATGTGAATAAAAAAGAATTACCCTTCGGTTTGTATATAACGAATTCAGTACAGGAAGAAATAGGGTTACGCGGAGCACAAATGATAGCTGAACGCATACAACCCAATGTAGCTATTGTTACAGACGTTACACATGATACTACTACTCCAATGATCGATAAGAAAAAAGAAGGTCACCTAGAGCTCGGCAAAGGACCTGTAATTGCTTATGCTCCAGCGGTTCAACAAAAATTAAGAGATTTAATAACAGAAACAGCAGAGGAAAAAAAGATTCCTTTCCAACGATCTGCTCTTTCAAGAGCAACTGGAACTGATACAGATGCTTTTGCTTATAGTAATTCTGGAGTTGCTAGCGCCTTAATTTCATTACCTTTAAGGTACATGCACACTACCGTTGAAATGGTCCACAAATCTGATGTTGAAGCGGTTATAAACTTGATTTATGAATCTTTATTAAAGATGAAAAACAATGAATCTTACAGTTATTTTGATTAATAATATTATTAAAACTAACTGATTTATATTTTTTTAAAGCGTAGTTAGGAATCAACTATGAAAATAAATTTATATACTCTTTTATTTTTTGTATCATTTTTTGGGAATGCTCAAAAAGACACCATACCTTATAGAAGTAATTTTACAACTACAGAATTACAATTAGGAACTACATTACCTTCGAATAAAGGTTTTCCTGAAACTGGTTTACAAAAAACAATTTCCTTACATTTTGGAAAATATCAATTAAAAAATACGGAGGAGTGGGCCTACAGACTTAAATATCCAACAACAGGAATGTCATTTGCAATAACTGATTATGCCAATAAAGAGAATATTGGGTATTCAGCTTCGATGATGCCTTTTATCGAGTTTGGAATGTTTAAAAAAAAAATAAAAGGGTTAAATTTTAATGTGAGCCTCGGAGTTTCCTATTTCACCAAATCATATACCGGCACAACATTTTCCTTAAACAATCCAATTGAAAACAATAACAATGCTATATCAACCAAAGTAACTTGGTCTTTAAAATCCTTTTTTTATTATGATTTTTTAAGAAGTAACAATAACAATTGGAGGTTGGGCGTTGGCTATTTTCATCATTCAAATGGACATACAAAGTTTCCCAACCAAGGCTTAAATTCTTTTTTATTTAGTGTTTCTAAACAATCCAATTATGACCTAAGTAGTACCAGAAAAACCAAGGGACAAAAAAAACAAGCATTAAAATTTGAAGATAATTTGCAACAGTTTTTCACTATCAGAACCGGTGCAGGATTGAATTTTTTAAGTGAACAATTTAATGATCGAAAAGGGGTATTTACAGTTGCACCCTCTTATGGTATAATTTTTAATAATACCTTTAAAATTGGGATAGGGTGTTTTTATCGGTTTTACGAACATTATTATCATTACATTAATAATAGTGAGGAATTAATAGTTACCCAATATCCTCATTTTCAGCTAAATCCAGTTAAATACTCATCAAGCTTAGGCTTGTTTTTTAGTGGTGAAATATTCCTAGGAAACATCGGGATGGAATTCGATATAGGTTATAATCTATTCAAACCCTTTTATGAAGTAGATTGGAAATTAAATGGTTTTTATTGGGATTTTATAAATGAAGATGGAACGGTAGAAACAAGATTTGTGGAAAGAGAAATCACCTCAGTATATCATTTAAAACATGCTATTTTGTTTAGAGCAGGCTTGAAATATTATTTAATTAATACAAACAACAACCCTAAATCTAATATTTTTATAGGCGTCCACATAAATACTAATTTAGGACAAGCTGATTTTACGGAATTAAACCTAGGCTATGTTCATCGTTTCGGGAGGAAGTCCAGATAGTGTTTTCAAGATTTTAGGTAGGCTAAAACATTCTTTAAAATTCTATCGTCTATATTCCTAACATCAGCTCTTATAAATTTTTCTCCAGTGATATTTTCAAACAATTCAATATATCGTTCTGAAACAACATTTATATATTCATCGCTCATTTTTGGTACCGACTGACCTTCCAGTCCCTGAAACCCATTTTTTATCAACCATTGTCTAACAAATTCTTTTGAGAGTTGTTTCTGTGGTTCTCGATTTAACTGTCGCTCTTGATACCCTTTGGCATAAAAATAGCGGGAAGAATCAGGGGTATGAATTTCATCAATTAAAACAATTTCACCCTCTTTAGTTTTTCCAAATTCATATTTAGTATCTACTAAAATTAATCCTCGCTTTGCAGCCAATTCAGTGCCTCGTTTAAATAATTTTCTAGTGTAATCTTCTAATACAACATAGTCTTCTTTCGTTACGATTCCTCTTTTTAAAATGTTTTCTTTAGAAATATCCTCATCGTGATCTCCAGCTTCAGCTTTCGTTGCCGGAGTAATGATAGGAGTTGAAAATTGATCATTTTCAACCATTCCTTCTGGCATTTCAACACCGCACAAGATTCTCTTTCCTAAATTATATTCTCTGGCAGCATGCCCACTTAAATAGCCTCGAATAACCATTTCTACCTTAAAAGGTTCGCAAGCTTTGCCTATGGCAACATTTGGATCTGGAGTTGCCAATAGCCAATTAGGAACTAAATCTTCTGTAGCTCTCATCATCTGAGTAGCTATCTGATTAAGAATTTGACCTTTATAGGGAATTCCTTTTGGCATCACAACATCAAAGGCACTTAACCTATCCGTGGCGATCATCAAGAGCAAATCGTTTTCGAGGGTATAAACTTCCCTTACTTTTCCATGATAAACGCTTTTTTGACCTGGAAAATTAAATTGAGAATTGGTAATAGTCTTGTTCATTATTTAATCATTATTTTCAATTGCCTTATAAGCTGCTATTACTTTTTTTACCAATCGGTGGCGTATAACATCTTTATCATCTAAATGAATAATACCTACCCCTTTAACAGATTTTAAAACTAATAACGCCTCTTTTAACCCAGAAATAACCCTTCGTGGAAGATCTATTTGACCAGGATCCCCTGTCAACATAAATTTAGCATTCTTACCCATACGAGTCAAAAACATTTTCATTTGTGAATGGGTAGTGTTTTGAGCTTCATCTAGAATTACAAAAGCGTTGTCTAAAGTACGACCTCTCATAAAAGCTAAGGGAGCAATTTGAATGGTTCCTTTTTCTATGAGAGATTCAAGCTTTTCGGAAGGAATCATATCTCTTAACGCATCGTATAGCGGCATCATATAAGGATCTAATTTTTCTTTTAAATCGCCAGGCAAGAAACCTAAATTTTCACCTGCTTCAACAGCAGGACGCGTTAATATAATTCGTTTGACTTGTTTTTCTTTGAGAGCCTTTACAGCTAGGGCAACACCCGTGTAAGTCTTTCCTGTTCCAGCAGGACCAACAGCAAAAACCATATCATTGGTTTTCATCAGCTGGACTAATTTTCGTTGGTTTGCGGTTTGAGCCTTGATTTTTTTTCCTCCTACTCCATGAACGAGTATAGCATTTGAGCTTACAGGGGTTTCATAATCGTCCTTGCTTCTACTTAACAAAACTCTTTCGATTACGTTTTCATCTAATTTATTAAATTTTGAGAAATGATCTAACAACATTGCCAATCTTTTATCAAATTCCTCTAAAACTTCTTCATCACCATAAGCTTTTATTTTGTTTCCCCGTGCAACAATTTTCAACTTGGGGAAAAGCTCCTTTAACTTCTCAATATTTATATTTTGATGCCCAAAAAAATCTCGTGGGCTTATTTCAGATAATTCGATAATTAATTCGTTCAAAAGCGGTACATTTAAAATTATTGATACTATATAAAAAATTGTTTTTCTCTAACACAAAAGTACAGTATTTTTGTTGTTATTAGTTTAAATAAATATTAACAAAATGCCACAAGCTATCATCACTTTAACTACCGACTTTGGTGAGAAAGATCATTTTACTGGTGCAGTTAAAGGAGCTCTTTATAGTGAATTGGAGACGATTAGAATTGTTGATATCTCTCATTGTATATCCCCCTTTCATATTTCTGAAGCTGCATATATCATTCAAAATGCATACAAGAGTTTTCCTTCGGGAAGTATTCACATCATAGGCATTGATTCTGAATTGAATCCCGAAAACAAACACATCGCTGTTTATCTGGACAATCATTATTTTATTTGTGCCAACAATGGAATTATTTCAATGTTAACCTCTGAGATTAAACCTGAAAAAATTGTTGAAATTAACATTCATGACAATATCGAATCAAATTTTCCAGTTTTAGATGTGTTTGTAAAAGTAGCTTGTCATATAGCACGAGGAGGAACTTTGGAAGTAATTGGCAAACCTATCTCAAAAATTAAACAACTCACCGGCATTAAACCTGTTGTAAATCCTGAAAATAACCAAATAATTGGAAATGTTATTTATATTGATAACTACGGAAATGTTATCAGTAACATAAATAAAGCTCTTTTTGAAAAAATCGGAAAAGGAAGAAAATTTACCATACAAGCAAGATCTATTAAGTTTACAAAAGTATATAACCGTTATAGTGATTTTATTAATTTTGAGAACCCAAAAAATAAACGTGTGGAAGACGGCAAAAAATTAGCATTATGGAATTCATCAAACTATCTTGAACTTTCAATTTACAAGAGTAATCCCGAAACAGTAGGAAGTGCTTCTTCCCTATTCGGACTCAATTACAGAGATACTGTTAGCATAAATTTTGAATAAAAAAATGTTTACACGAATAGTTAAAATGGAGTTTAAAAGTGATAAAGTTCCAAACTTTTTAAAAAGTTTTGATCTGGTAAAAGAAAAAATTCGAACTTTTGATGGATGTTCGCATTTAGAACTTTACCAAGACAAAAATGATCCTACTATTTTTTTTACCTACAGTAAATGGGAAAAAGAATCTGACTTAATGAACTATAAAGCTAGTGATTTATTTAGTAATGTTTGGGCAACAACCAAACCTTTGTTTCGTTCTAAAGCTCAGGCTTGGAGTGTTGATAGTTTACACCGTTTAAAATAAATTTATGTTTGCAATATTAAAAAGAGAGATTAATTCCTTCTTCTCAACACCGGTTGGGTTTTTAGTTATTGCATTGTTTTTAATTGTAAACAACCTAATACTTTGGTTCATACCAGGAGAATTTAACGTATTTGACAACGGTTTAGCAGATCTTTCATCATTTTTTATCGTCACCCCATGGGTTTTTTTAATACTGATACCAGCGATAACAATGAAGGCATTTAGTGAAGAAAAGAATATAGGGACTTTTGAATTATTAGCTACTAAACCCATTTCTTTAAAAGATATTGTTTTAGGAAAGTATCTTGGAGCTGTAAGTTTAATTTGTTTGGTTTTAACACCTACAATTCTATACCATATTACCATTTCAAACCTCTTAGAAAATTCTAGTGTTTGGGATATTGGAAATATGATTGGTTCTTATATAGGCTTATTTTTTTTAATCCTAGCTTTTGCATCCATTGGAATTTTTGCTTCTACAATTTCAAAAAGTCAAATGGTAACTTTTATAAGTTCGGTAATTATTTGTTTTTTAGTTTTTTATGGTTTCGAAATCGTCTCTTATTTTATGCAAATTTCATCTTTTGAAATAAACACTCTTGGAATGAAATCTCATTTTGATACTATTTCGAGAGGAGTAATAGACACTCGCGATTTAATTTATTTTAGCAGTGTTTCTGTATTTTTTTTAATTTTAACTATCATTAATTTAAGAAAAGATTAATGCTAAATAACAAACAACTAATTTATACCGTAGTAGGAATTATCCTCATCAATATAATAGGCACTATTTTTTACAAACGATTTGATTTAACTCAAGATCAAAGATATAGCTTATCAAATTCAGCAAAAAAAACGATAGCTAATGTAGATTCGCCAATTTTTATTGATGTTTTTTTAGAAGGCGATTTACCTATTGAATTTAAGAAATTACATGTAGAGGTTAAACAATTACTTAAAGAGTTTGAAGCATTTAATTCCAATATAAAATTTAAATTTGTTGATCCTGTAAATGAAAATGATGATGCAGCATCGTTGGTGAAATTTGGTGCTCAACCTGCTCAAATAGAAATAAAACAAAATGGAAAGATAAGCGTCCAACAGATTTTTCCCTGGGCAATAGCTTCTTTTAAAGGCAATTATTTAAAAATTCCCTTGTTAAAAAATCAGTTGGGTATTACTGCTAATGAACGAATTACTAATTCTATACAAAATTTAGAATATGCCTTTGCAAATGTTTTTAATCAATTAACACACCCAAAAAGTCGTAAAGTAGCTGTTTTAAAAGGAAATGGCGAGTTGGACGATAAGTACATAGCAGATTTTTTTTCCACCTTACGAAACTATTATTTTATCGCTCCTTTTACCCTAGACTCCATCGCAAAATCACCTGCCAAAACACTTCAGCAAATCAGTGAATTTGATTTACTGGTAATTGCAAGACCAACAGAAAGATTTACTGAAAACGAAAAATATATATTGGATCAATATATTATGTCTGGTGGCTCAACCTTATGGCTTTTAGATATGGTGGAATTTGCAAATGATAATCTTGGCAACCCTAATTTTGCTTTTGCTATGGATTTAAATCTTACTGACTTGTTTTTTAAATATGGCGTTCGAGTAAACTCCAACTTGGTAAAAGACCTTTATTCTGCCCCTAAATTACTTGCCAACGGAAATGAAAGAGAATCGCAATACAGTCGCTATCCATGGTTTTATAATCCGCTATCAAATGGAAGTGCTAAGCATCCAATTGTAACCAATATTGACGGGGTCAAATTTGAATACGCGAGTAGTATTGACACCCTTCCAAATACCATAAAAAAAACGATACTATTAAATTCTTCACCCATATCTAAAACTGTTGGTTTACCTAAAGAAATCAATATTTCTAAAGAAATAATGGCTAATTTAAAAATGGTGAATGAAGGACCAAATCCAGAAGAATTTAATAAAGGAGAGTTTCCACTTGCAGTATTGCTTGAGGGAACTTTTAAATCTGCCTATTTAAATAGACTTAAACCACTTAAAATTGAACCCCATCTAGAAATTGGTAAAGAAGCCAAAATGGTAATTATTAGTGATGGAAGTATCATTAAAAATCAGCTTCAAGGTGAAAGACCTCTGGAATTAGGTTTTGATAAATGGACCAATACTTTTTATGGAAATAAAGAATTTTTACTGAATACGGTAAACTATTTATTGGATGATAAAGGACTTATAAACATTAGAACTAAAAATATTTCGATTCCTTTTTTAGATCCAATAAAAATTTCAGAAAATAGATCTTTTTGGAAATGGGCTAATCTCCTATTACCCCTAGTAATACTCACCGTATTTGTGCTTCTATTTAACTATTTTAGAAAGAAAAAATATACCTGATTTTGTTAATAAGTTTCTTTTAGTTTAAAAGGAAATAGAGTACAAATTGAAATATATTTGTGAATAACGTGAATTTTATTCTTGTTAAACCATAACTTTTAACACAATCATAAAATATTCAAATGAAATTTATAGTATCTAGCTCATATTTATTAAAACAATTACAGGTCCTAGGTGGTATTATTAATAACAATAACACCTTGCCTATATTAGACAACTTTTTGTTCCAATTAGATCAGAATTCATTAACGGTTTCTGCATCAGATTTAGAAACAACTATTTCCTCCAAATTAGAAGTTGAAAGCAATGAAAAAGGGAGTGTTTGTATTCCAGCTAGATTATTACTGGACACACTAAAAACCTTTCCTGAACAACCATTAACCTTTTCCATTGAGGGAAACAACACCATTGAAATAAGTTCCAACCATGGAAAATACGCTCTAGCCTATGCAAGCGGGGAAGAATTTCCACAAGCAATTCAACTACAGGATCCTAGCGCAACTGTTATGTCAGGTGATGTATTAGCTAACGCTATCTCAAAAACGATATTCGCAGCTGGAAATGATGATTTACGCCCTGTAATGAGTGGTGTGTTTTTTCAATTTTCCACAGAAGGTTTAACATTTGTCGCCACAGATGCACACAAATTAGTTAAATATTCGCGAGAAGACATTTCGGCGTCTCAAGCTGCTGAATTCATCATGCCTAAAAAACCTTTAAATTTATTAAAGTCTATACTGGCTGGTAGTGAAGAAGAAGTCACTGTAGAATATAATGATTCTAACGCTAAGTTTTCTTTTGATAATACGGAGATGGTTTGCAGATTAATAGATGGTAAATACCCAAATTATGAAGCTGTTATCCCTAAAGAAAATCCAAATAAATTAGCTATTGAGAGAAATCAATTCTTAAATTCAGTACGTCGCGTTTCTATTTTTTCAAACAAAACAACCCATCAAATTCGTTTAAAAATTGCGGGGGCAGAACTCAATATCTCTGCAGAGGATATCGATTATAGTAACAAAGCTGAAGAGCGATTAACCTGTGATTATCAGGGCGATGATATGCAAATTGGCTTCAATTCCCGTTTTTTAACCGAAATGCTGAACAACTTAACCAGTGATGAAGTTTCTTTAGAAATGTCAATGCCAAACAGAGCTGGGATTTTGACGCCTACTGACGGTCTTGATGAGGGCGAAGTAGTAACGATGTTAGTGATGCCTGTTATGTTAAACAACTAACAGTTCAATAAGGAAGTCCGAGGCTAAAAAAACATTAGCATTCCATATCAATTTTTTAATAAAAAATTTGTTGAGGTTTAACGTATTTTCGTTCCAATATATATAATTGTTATTTTTGTAACATGATTCATCAAGAAACTATCGTAGCTTTAGCAACACCCGCTGGTGCAGGTGCTATAGCAATTATCCGTTTGTCTGGTAAAGATGCTATTAAAATTGCTTCTTTAGTTTTTAAATCAGTGGGCGGAAAAAAATTAGCTGATCAAAAAACCCATACTGTACATTTAGGAAACATACTAGACGGACAACGTATCATTGATGAAGTATTGGCTACCGTGTTTAAAAATCCTCATTCCTATACTGGAGAAAATGTAGTAGAATTTTCATGTCATGGAAGTTCTTATATTCAACAGGAAATCATTCAATTATTACTACGAAAAGGTTGTAGAATGGCTACCGCTGGAGAATTTACTTTACAAGCTTTTTTGAATGGAAAAATGGATTTAAGTCAAGCTGAAGCAGTAGCCGATTTAATAGCTAGTGATTCAAAAGCTTCGCATCAGTTAGCTATACAACAAATGCGCGGGGGATTTACTACAGAAATAGAACTACTTCGCGTTCAACTTCTAGACTTCGCTTCACTCATTGAGTTAGAATTAGATTTTTCAGAGGAAGATGTTGAATTTGCGAGCCGAACTGATTTTCAAAAACTAATCAAACAAACAACATCGTTATTAAAAAAACTAATCGATTCTTTTGCGACTGGAAATGTGTTAAAAAACGGGATACCTGTAGCCATAATTGGTCGCCCAAATTCTGGAAAATCGACGCTTTTAAATACTTTACTCAATGAAGAGAGAGCCATCGTAAGTACTATTGCAGGTACTACTAGAGATACTATAGAAGATGAAATTACAATTGATGGTATTCGTTTTCGGTTTATAGATACTGCTGGAATTAGAAATACTGAGGATGAAATTGAAAAAATTGGAGTTGAAAAAGCCTTAGAAAAATTGAAAAAATCTGCTATTTATATCTATTTGTTTGACAGTGTCGAAATGAATCTTAACGATGTGCAATCAGACCTCGAAGGTTTTTCTACCGAATCAAATCAGCTAGTTGTTGCTAATAAAATTGATAAAGCATCTGAGAGTAATTTAAAAGCAATAAAAAACAATGCCCTACCAATAATCAGTATTTCCGCGAAAAAGAAAGAAAGTATCGATCAATTAAAAAACTCGCTTTTAGAGTTAGCTGGAAAAGAAGCTTTGGACCAAAATCATTTAATGGTCACTAATTCTAGGCATTATGACATCCTATTAAAATCGCTCGAAGAAATCATAAAAGTTCAAAATGGTATTGATCAAAACTTATCAGGCGATTTACTAGCGATTGATTTAAGACAAGCTTTGTACTACTTGGGTGAAATTACTGGGAAAGTAAGTAATGATGACTTATTGGGTAATATTTTTGCTAATTTCTGTATTGGGAAGTGATTCGATTAAATTTGTCATATTCTCCTCATATTGGTACTCCATGAATAGAAATTGACATGAGAAGTCAATAATAATAAATTTATAATATCATCCCTGCAGCTACTGTTTCATGAGTAAGGTCATCAATTAAAATAAAACTTCCAGTAGTCCGATTATCTCTGTATTCATCAATCATTAAAGGTCTTGTTGTTCTTATTTTAACGCGAGCAATGTCATTCATTGACAACTCTTTATTTTCTTCTTCACGATTGTAAGTATTGATATCGATTTTGTACATGATGCTTTTTATCATTGCTTTTTGTTCGTTCGAGGTATGCAATATCGTATATTTTGTTCTTGGTGTTGCGTTTTCGTTATTTAACCAACATAACATAGTATCAAATTCTTGGGTAGCTCTTGGTTGATTGGCAGTTTTTACAATCATATCGCCCCTGCCTACATCAATATCATCATTTAAAGTAATCGTCATAGACATTGGAGCAAAAGCTTCTGTTAAGCTTTCATCCATGGTGTCTATGGATTTTATGGTTGAAGTAAAACCAGAAGGCATCACAGTGACATGGTCACCGGGCCTCAGTATGCCACTCGCTAAACGACCTGCATAGCCTCTGTAATCAATAAATCCTTCACGTTGTGGTCTTAGAACAGTTTGCACAGGAAAACGTGCGTCGATTTTATTAATATCGCTACTGATATGTAAATTTTCTAACGTATTTAGTAATGGAGCACTATGATACCAATCAATATTTTTTGATCTATTTACCACGTTATCGCCATCCAAAGCACTTATGGGAATAAATCGTATGTCCTTGGCATAAAGTTTAGATGAAAATTCTTCAAATTGTACTATGATTTGATTGTAAATTTCTTCTGAATAATCAATTAAGTCCATTTTATTCACGCAAACGATGATATGAGGTATTTGGAGTAATGAAGCAATAAAAGCATGTCTTTTGGTTTGTTCAATCACGCCTTTTCTCGCATCTATTAATATGATTGCAACATTAGCAGTAGATGCTCCGGTGACCATATTTCTGGTGTATTGAATGTGACCAGGAGTATCTGCAATAATAAATTTTCGTTTTGGAGTTGTAAAATATCGATACGCAACATCTATAGTTATACCTTGCTCTCGTTCATCTCTTAGCCCATCCGTGAATAAAGCCAAATCCACACCATCATAACCTTTACGTTTACTTGTTAAAGCAATGTCTTCAAGCTGATCTTCAAAAATAGCTTTACTGTCGTAAAGTAATCTTCCTATTAAAGTACTTTTTCCATCATCGACACTCCCTGCGGTTGTAAATCGTAATAATTGATTATTATCTATTTGCATAATTGTTCTTGTAAGTATTAAAAATAACCTTGACGTTTTCGATCTTCCATAGCAGAATCACTCCGCTTATCATCACTCCTATTGCCTCGTTCTGTCTGTTTTAGTGCAGCAACTTCTGCAATGATTTTTTCTAGGGTATCGGCATCTGATTCAATTCCGCCGGTGATGGTAATATCGCCCAAAGTTCTAAAACGAATTTTTTTAGTTTGTATCGATTCATCCTCAGTTAATACCAGGTGTTTGGAAACTGGAATCCATGACTCATTTCTCCAAACCACATCTCTTTGATGTGCTTTGTATAACGAAGGAATCGCTATATTTTCTCTTTTGAGGTAGTTCCATACATCCATTTCTGTCCAATTGCTAATTGGAAAAGCTCTAAAATGCTCTCCTTCAAAATGTTTCCCGTTTAATATATTCCACAATTCAGGGCGTTGATTTTTAGGATCCCATTGACCAAAATCATCCCTGTGTGAAAAAAAACGTTCTTTTGCTCTCGATTTTTCTTCGTCTCTTCTTCCTCCTCCAATTGCACAATCGATTTTATGATCTTCAATGGTATCCAACAATGTAGTGATCTGTAATGCGTTTCGAGTAGCATTTTTTCCTCGTTCTTCAGACACTCTTCCTTGGTCAATAGATTTCTGAACAGACCCTACAATTAATTCTACTTCAAGTTGATTCATTAATTGATCCCTAAAATCAATCGTTTCAGGGAAATTGTGTCCAGTATCGACATGTAAAAATGAAAAGGGGATTTTAGAGGGATAAAAAGCTTTTTGTGCAAGGTGAGCAACCAATATAGAGTCTTTACCTCCAGAAAATAATAATACTGGATTCTGGAACTGAGCCCAAACTTCACGAAGAATAAAAATAGCCTCCGATTCTAATTCGTCTAAATAGTTTAAATAGTACTTTTTCATTTTAAATTAGTTCTAATTTAGGTTTGATTTTTTGAATAATCAATTTTACGGCTTCTGCTATAGACGTTGTTGTGGTATCTATTTTTAAATCTGGATTTTCAGGAGTTTCATAAGGGGCACTAATTCCAGTAAAGTTTTTAATTAGTCCTTTTTCCGCTTTGACATACAACCCTTTTGGGTCTCTAGTTTTACAAACTGCTAAGGGAGTGTCTATAAATATCTGAATAAAATTTTCTTTTTTTACAGTTAATTTAACAAGTTCACGGTCAATTTTGTAGGGTGAAATAAACGCTGAAAGAACTACCAAACCGCTTTCAATCATTAGATGTGACACTTCTGCTATTCTTCTAATGTTTTCTTTCCTATCTGCTGGAGAAAACGATAAGTTACTATTCAAGCCCTTTCTTATAGTATCGCCATCTAGTAAATAAGTACGGATTCTCATTTTATTTAGTTCTTTCTCAAGAGCGTTAGCAATGGTAGATTTTCCGGAGCCTGAAAGTCCAGTAAACCATACTAAAAAAGAACCATGGTTGTTTAACTGGGTTCGCTGTTTTTTTGAAACTGAAAACGGATGTGGAATTATATTTTCTTGCATTAATTTTTTTAATGTTTTAGTCCTAAAGGAATTTTTATCCACATTCTTTCGTGAACGTAATAAAGTATAAATTTACTAATTAACTCCAATAAGGCAATAAAAAGAGCTATTTCATTAAAATCATTTAAAACTGCTCCTGATATTAAAAATGTAGTCGTTGTTGCAACAAATCTCCAAGAAATAGTTTTGAATAAAGATTGTTGTTTTGAAAATGTAAACGATTTAATAACTTTTAGCCAAACCCTTTCATGCGCATAATAGATCAATAATTTAAGAAAAAACTCAATAACTCCAATTTTTATCGCATTTTCAACACTGCATTGATCCAACAAGCAAGTAATGATAAAAACTACTAGAAAAGTATCTGAAGTTGCTATCATACGCCAAGAAATCCCTTTAACAATACTCCTTACATGAGATTCATTAATCATAGACTTGAATTAGATACTAAAAAATGTGGGTTCAATAAATTTTGTTTATTATATTTTAAGGGTTCATTAGTGGTTATATCGATCACACTTGCTCCTACAGCCTCACAAATAGCCTGACCCGCAGCCGTATCCCATTCCATTGTTGGAGCAAATCTTGGATAGATTTCTGCCCCACCTTCTGCTATTAGACAAAATTTTAGAGAGCTCCCTTTTGAAACAATTTTAGTTTTGTTTTTCTTTTCAATTTTCAAAATATAGTTTTTGGTAGTATCATTTAAATGAGACCTACTCCCAACAATTCTTAGAATATTATTTTGTTGTTGCGTGGGAAAAATCTCAACTGCTTTGTTAAATATATCGTCTATAGATAAAGTATTAGTTGTTACTAGCACTTTATATGACTTTGAACAATCCTCCGATGTAAAATACAAGGTTTTTGAAACGGGGACGTAAATAACACCTAAAATAGGCTTACCATTTTCAATGAAGGCGATATTTACTGTAAACTCACCATTCTTTTTAATAAATTCTTTGGTGCCATCCAAGGGATCAACTATCCAACATTGATTCCAATTTTTCCTTTCTTCATATGCTAAAATTTTATTTTCTTCACTGATAATGGGGATTTTAGATTTAAGCAAGTGCCTATTTATTATTTCATTTGCATTTTTATCAGCTAGGGTAAGTGGAGATTCATCTTCTTTATAGGAGACATTAATCTTATTTGAATAAACCTTCATAATTGCTTCTCCAGCCTCTATAGAGGCAATAATAGCTGTATTTAAGAGCTCTTTCATATAAATAAATTAGTATTCAAATTTACAAAAAAGGAATGGTTGTCTTTAGATCTTTTCTAGATAAATAATGAATTTTAAAAATGCATTATTTCAATTATTTAAACATCTCTTTTTATAAAAAAATCCCAAAGAATTTTAATAACCTAGTATTTCAGTTATTTTTGTAATTCAATAAATTTATATTATGAAATACCTTTCCATATTAATTTCGATCTTTTTATTGTTTGCATGCAATTCAAATAGTGACACCTACACTTTAAGTGGAAAAGCTATAGGTTTTGAGGATGGTACTAAAATAATTGTAAGTGAAGTAATAAATAATCAGCCTAAAGCCATAGATACATTAATGGTTCTATCTGAATCATTTTTAGGAGAATATCCAAATAGTGATGCCTTAACCTTAAACTTACTTCAGGTAGAAAATGTAAAATCAACTATTTTGTATTTTCCGGAAAACGTTAATTTGAAAGCAACTATTTATAAAGATAGTATCAAATCATCTTATGTCAAGGGCGGAATTCAAAATGATTCCTACAGAGAATTTACTAGCCAATTAAAGAGATTCAATAAAGTTAAAAGTAAAAAAGCACAGTTGTTTAAGCAAGCTAGAAAAGAGCAAGATGGAATTCTTGCCCAAGACTTACAGCAAGAAATTAGTGACCTAGCAGTTCAGGAGAACACTTATAAAATTGATTTTGTTTCTAAAAATCCAAATTCATTATTTTCTGTTTTATTATTAACAGAATTAGTCAGTAAGAAAGAAATTTCGAGTGCAGATGCCACTAAAATAATGAATTCTTACAGTCCAAAAATAGCTGCAACATCGAGTTCTAGAGCTCTTAAAAATACGATTGCTGCTATGAAAAAGGCTGATGTAGGTGGATTAGCACCTGATTTTTCGGCGCCAACTCCTACTGGGAAGCAGCTTGCCCTTAATGAGGTTCTAGGAAAATATACGATTATTGATTTTTGGGCTTCTTGGTGTAAACCATGCAGAAGAGAAAATCCAAATGTGGTAAATGTTTATAATCAATACCACGATAAAGGGTTAAACATTATTAGTGTTTCGTTAGACAAAGCAGGTCAAAAAGAACGGTGGCTAAAAGCTATTGAAACAGACCAAATGAACTGGGAACATGTTTCTAATTTAAAGGGATGGAACGAACCTATTGCTAAAATGTACAATGTACGCTCAATACCCGCAACTTTTTTATTGGATGAGAACGGAACCATTATTGCAAAAAATTTAAGAGGACCAGCACTAGGTCAAAAAATAGCTTCCTTGTTAGGCAATAATTAATTTCATTATCGAACGTTGTATTTTTTATATTTTTTTTAATTTAATTAAAATAAATAACAACAATAGAGGAACCGATAACAGAGCGACAATCCATAGTTGAGTTTCGATCAGTGATGGGGCCATAAAAATGGTTAAACAATAACCCGCTAAAGCTCCACCAAAATGCGCGTCATGTCCTATGTTTCCAAGACTTTTTTTCATGCCATAAATAGAATATAACAAATATAAGATACCAAACAACCAAGCAGGTATTGGAATGGGGATAAAAAACAAGTACAAACTCATATTGGGATAAAATAAAATAGCTGAATATAAAATTCCAGATACCGCACCGCTGGCTCCAATAGCGCTGTAATGAAGTTCATTTTTATGAAAGTAAAAAGAAAGTAAATTACCAACCAACAAACTGGCTAAGTAGATCACTACAAAATTGGTTGCACCAACAGATGATAGTACAACATTTGCGAAAAAATACAGGGTTAACATATTAAATAATAAATGAGAAAAATCCAGATGTAAAAAACCGGAACTAACCATCCTAAACTGTTCTCCCCTTCGAATACCGCCAATATTAAATTTATATTTTTCAAAGAATGAAAAATCTTTAAATCCTTTCATTGATATAATGACATTAGCAGCTATAATTGCTAAAGTAGCCAAATG
>SGZC01000022.1 GCA_004213605.1 Flavobacteriales bacterium | reverse complement strand
TACCAATATCATAATCCCCCAAAAAACACCAAAGGCCGTCATGAGGGTCCTAAAACGATTGGCATTTAAGGTCTCTAATATTTCATTCCAACGATCTTTGTTCAACATAACTTTTAACTATTCTACTCTTAATGCCTCAATAGGCCTTATATGCGCTGCTCTTCTTGCTGGTATAAAGCCAGCAAAAACACCTGCTATGATCAATATGATGACTGTAATAATTGCAGTTTTAAAGTCTACTTGAGGTGACTTTATAAAATCATTGTTTACCATTGGACTAATTAATTCTAACAATCCAACTCCTGCAAACAAGCCTAAAAAACCCGCAAAAGCAGTGATAAAAATTGCTTCTTGTAGAATCATTCCAATAATAGAGCTTGGTAATGCCCCGAGTGCTTTTCGAATTCCAATTTCTTTTGTCCGCTCTTTCACAACAATAAGCATAATATTACTTACACCAACAACTCCAGCAATAATGGTACCGATTCCTACAAACCAAAAAACATAACTAATTGTTGCAATAAGAGTGTATATCCTTTTCGCTTCTTCTAATGTGTTATCAACTCTTACAGCGCTTCGATCGTCTGGAGAAATAATATGTTTAGTTCTAATATCATTTTCAAAACTTTCTGTTAAAGCCATTGACAGCGCTACAGCTTCATCAAAATTATCAGACATCTTAACAGTATAAGCTAGGGATCTCACTTTGTCTCCCGCATTGAAAATTTGTTGAGCAGTAGTTAACGGAATAAAAACTCTACTTTCTTCTCGTTTTCCACCAGGATCAGCATAAACACCAACAACTTTAAAATTAATTCCCGAAATCTGAACATATTCTCCTACAGGATTTGTCTTTTTAAAAAGGTCTTGTTTAATTTGATTTCCAATAATAACAACTTTTTCTAATTGGTTGATATCATTATTATTTAGAAATCGCCCCGAAACCATCCGTTGATTTTCAATAAATTGTTGATCTGGGTATGCCCCCTCTACTCTGTAATTTCCAACTTCTCCATTATAAACGAGTTGTCCTCTCCATACGCTATATATCGATGTTTTATATTCTAAATTATCAGAATATTTTTCGTTGAATTCCTCAAAATCGCTATTTCTTAACTGAATTAATCTGCCTGGATTTAAGCCCTTAAATTCTTTAGTAGTTCTTCTAGTTCTGATTGCTAACCGATTGGTCGCATCTTCTTCGAATTGAGATTTCACGCCTTTTTCAATTCCACTACTAAATCCAACTAAAATAACAAGAATAAAGATTCCAAAAAAAACAGAAACCATTGTTAAAAACGTTTGAAGTTTATTTTTTAACATCGTCTCAAAAATTTCTTGCCAACTTTCTAAACTAAACATGTTCTATACTTTTAGCCCTAACTTGTTTCACCTTTGAGTCGCTTATAATAACACCATCTTTAAGATTTACAATTCGTTTACACATGCGAGCTATATCTTCTTCATGTGTTACGATTAAAATCGTTTTTCCTTCATCATTTATTTGTTGAATTAAATTCATTACCTCGTAGGAAGTTTTTGAATCTAGTGCTCCAGTAGGCTCATCTGCTAGTAACACTTTGGGATCACTTGCCAAAGCTCTTGCTATAGCAACTCGCTGTTTTTGTCCTCCGGAAAGCTCATTGGGTAAATGACTTGCCCAATCTGCTAAACCTACTTTTTTTAGATAATGAAGCGCTTTTTCAATCCGAGTACTTCTACTAACTCTCTGATAATATAGTGGCATTGCGACATTTTCCAACGCAGATTTATAGTTGATTAGATTAAAAGACTGAAAAACAAAACCTAAAAACTTATTTCTATATTTTGCTGCAACTTTTTCGTTGAGGTTTTCAATAAGGGTATGATTTAAAGTATAGGTTCCATCATCCGGTTCGTCTAAAATTCCTAAAATATTAAGTAATGTTGATTTTCCCGAACCCGAAGAGCCCATTATAGCAACCATTTCTCCTTCAGAGACTTCAAAGTTAATTCCTTTTAAAACGTGAAGAGAATTCTTCCCCATTTGATAGGACTTGTGCAGATCTTTAATTTTAATCATGGTTAAGTATTAATACTACAAAGTACAGAAATTATAATTTGTTAAATGTGAAATTGTTGTTAAGAAATAACTCGGTGGTTTGTCTCTTTAGTAACGTTCAATAAGACAAAGTAAAACTTGAAATGTTACAAATTATTTAGTTTTTTTCCTTGACCTATAAATAGCAACTCCAATTGCGCCAATAAGTAAATAGGGAAATACCATCAAATACATAATACCATTGTTAACGCCTCTTGCTGTTTGTTGATTTTCGCCACTTTCTAACACGGCTCTACACATTGCACATTGTGCTTCAAGAGTGATACTATTGAATAAAAAAAATAATGATACTATGACTATTAATTTTTTTTGCATTGAGTACTTTTAATAATAAGGTGAAATCATAAAATAGACTACAACTCCAGTCACAGCAACATATAACCAAAGAGGAAAAGTGTAACGAGCTAATCTTTTATGTTGTTCAAACTGACCAGAAATTCCTCGGAGATAGGTAAATAAAACAAAAGGGATTACCAGTATGGATAAAAGAATATGAGTGATTAAAACAAAATAATATACATATTTTACCATCCCTTCTCCACCAAATTTAGTGGAATCAGATGTCATATGATAGACGACATACAAAACTAAAAATAATGTTGAAAGAAGTATTGCAAACTTCATCAAGTTTTCGTGATTTTTTCGATTTCCCTTTTTTATTTGAATCACAGCAATTACTAGTGCCAAAGCAGTTAAAGCATTAATTCCTGCATAAATGGGAGGAAGAAACCCTAAACGCTCCACTCCTGGAATTCTAATTCCAAATAATGCAGCAACTGCAATTGGAATGACAATGGATAATATCCAAACTAGACGATTGTATTTTTTTTCGTTTAAAATTATGTTCTTCATATTACAATAATATTTTAATATCTTCTTTAATCATTTGTATTCCCTTATCTTCTAATCCATTATAATAAATAATTGGATTTCCATTTTCATCTATTCTACATCTAATAAAACCTTCTTGATCTATCAATGCAAAAAAACCTGAATGTTCAAAGCCTCCATCAAATTCTGAACCTTCACCAACAAATAAATTAAATCCCGAATTAGCAAGCGTATATACTTTTTCTTTATCACCAGTCAATAAATGCCAATTTGGATTTGTAATTTTATAACTCGACGCATAGTCTTTTAAAACATCAGGGGTGTCTTTCTCTGGATCAATACTAAATGAAGCAATCCCAAAATTAGGATTACCATAAAATTCATCTTGAATCTTTACCATATTTCTATTCATAATTGGACAAATAGAAGGACAAGTAGTAAAAAAAAACTCGACAACATATACCTTACCTTTAAAGGTTTCGTTGGTCACTTGTTTATGGTGCTGATTAATAAAACTGAAATTTGGTACTTTTCTTGGCTCCTCATTTATATCTAATAAATAGGACAACTCGTTATTAGAGAATTTATCAACAATTTTAGGGACTGACCAGATACCAAACACTAGTAGTATAAATGAAATCCCAACATAAGAATAGTTTTTCATAGCCTTAAATTTCTCTATCAGAATTGTATTTTTTTAGTGCTAAACGATATTCTGCTAGTAAAATACGCACATCATCATCCATTTTATTATTAATTTCAGAATAATTACTCGAATCAAAACCGTATAATAACCCCACGTCTTCATCATTATCCCTTCCTCTAAGATTTCTATCCTTATCAATTAAAAAAACTTGATTGGAAGCAAAATTGGAATTAAGTGTAAAATTGGAACCTAAAGACTTGAATACTTTTTGAATTTCTGTAGTGTTGCCAAAAACAAAATTCCAATTTTCAGGATTTTCAATTTCAGAAAGTTTTTGTTTTAAACTTTTAATCTGAAATTCGGTACCACTTGGGGTTAAAATAACAAATTGTAAATCTTTAAATTGATAATTTTTCTTATAAATTTTATGAGCTAAATTAAAAACATTAGACTGGGTTAGTTCCAGATTATTTCCAAAAAAACATAATATGGTAAGATGCCCTGCTAATTCTTTTTTTTCTTTATTTTCCGATTCAAATTGATCTATTTCTAATACCCCCTCGGTTAATATTGGTAATTTTGCAAAATGATTAACTCCAGAAGAAAAGAACAAATAAGCGGTAATAGGTAATAAAAATAGGATTCCTAGTATTGTAAATTTTTTTATTTTTTCTGTTGGTCTCAAGCTACAAAAGTAATTGGTAAAAAATATAAGAACAATTAATTAGGTGAAAAATTATAAAAAAAACCACTCAAAAGTATGAATGGAGTTTTTTTATTATTCAAGGTTTTTTTAAAAATTGAATTTGATATAATTTTCTTTATATACATCAAATATATAATCTCCTTCTACTAATAAAATTGCTACTAAATAAATAACCAAGAAAACTGCGGTCCAAACAACTGCTCTTCTTAAACCCATTTTTTCATCTCGCATATGCATAAAATCCCATGTAATATAATAGGCTTTAACAACCGTGAGTATTAAAAAAATCCAGTTAAGATATTTTAAAGTAAATAACTTATTAGTTATTAAAAATTCAGGCTTTATAATACCAAGAGCTACTTCAATTATTGTTATTATGGATAATAAAGTAAATACTCCCCAAATTTTTGATTGATTAGATTTAAACTTAAGTCTTCCTCTAAATATTGCTAAATTGTGATCTTGTGCCATTTCTTAAATTTTATTCTATTAAACGAGGTAAAAAACTGTAAATACAAAAACCCATACTAAATCAACAAAGTGCCAGTATAATCCTACTTTTTCAACCATTTCGTAGTTTTTTCTTCTTTCATAAGTTCCGATAACTACATTAAAGAAAATAATAATATTAAAAATCACACCTGAAAAAACGTGAAATCCGTGAAATCCAGTAATGAAAAAGAAAAAATCTGCAAATAATGGCGTTCCGTATTCATTATGTTTTAGATTTGCGCCTTCTACTATTCCTATACCATCATTAGTTAATTTAGCAATAGACTCATCTCTTGAAAGAACAATTCTATGACCGTTTTCATCCAAATATTGAGTTCTAATCAATAAAGATTCATCTGCTAAAAATCCTTTTGTAACTTCAGATAATGTAACACTTGGCAACTCTTTTTCTGATAAAAACCAAATTGCCTCATTACTGCTATGTGTGGTTCTTTCTGAGAGTATTGAGACTGCAAAATCTCCCAGTGCTACTCGCTTCCCATCTTCTTTTACAAACTGAAGAACTTTTCCTCCTTTAGTTTCAACAGCTCCATAACTACCTTTTATAAAAGTATTCCATTCCCAAGCCTGTGAACCAACAAAAACCAAACCTCCAATTATGGTAAGAAAGAGATAAATAATCACTTTATTTTTTTTCATATGGTGACCAGCATCCACAGCAAGAACCATTGTAACAGAAGAAAATATTAAAATAAAAGTCATAAATGCCACATAATACATTGGGAAATTTCCATGTATAAATGGAATGTGTGTAAATACTTCGTCGGCTATAGGCCAAGAGTCTATAAATTTAAATCTTGAAAAGCCATAAGCGGCAAGAAATCCTGAAAAGGTTAAGGCATCAGAGACAATAAAAAACCACATCATCATTTTACCATAGCTGGCATTTAGTGGTTTATTTCCTCCGTTCCAAGTTTTATTTTCAGTGCTTGGTTTTTCAACTGTAACGTCCATATAAATTAATTGATTTTAATAGGGTTCAAAAATACATATATTTTTCATCTAATAAAATAGAAAAATAAAAAGAGGTACAGCCATAAAACATCTACAAAATGCCAAAAAGTAGCGGCTATCTCAATCCCTACAGTATTCTCCGACGTATACCGTTGTTTATAATGATTATAAATTACGACCAATAATGAAATTAGAGCGGCAACAATATGTGCCAAATGTAATAGCACTACTAAATAGATAAATGAAGTGGTAATGGTGCTTTCACTTCCAGTAAAAAAATAACCATAAGATATAATTTCTGAAAAGCCCTTAAATTGATAAATAACAAAAGCTAGACCTAATATAAATGTACTTACTAAAAAAACTAATCCTTTTTTTCTTTCTTGTGCAATCACACTTTTTTTTGCGATATGAAACGTAACGCTACTAATAATGATAATTACCAAACTAATATAGAAAGCTGGGGGAATTTGAAAATCGTTCAACCAATCGGGGCGTTCTTTACTTATAATATAACCACTCGTTATACCTAAAAAACTCATCGATAAACTAATCATTCCGAACCAAAGCATCATTTTTTTTGCTTTGTCTAATTTATATTTATAATTATCGCTTTTATTTTCCATTTCTAAATCTTTTAAGATACTTTCTTATCTAATAAATTTATCCGCAACGTATATTATCTGTAATACGGTTATATAACTGACACTCACTAACATAAACTGTTTGGCAGCTTTGTTGGTTTTAAACCTAAATAAGCAAATTGAAAAGTACAAAAAAACCAATCCAATTAAACCGATTAATACTCCAGACAAAGGAGTTAAATATAGAGTACCCGTAACACCAAAAACAGGTATTAAGGAAGCTAATACGGTCCAAAGAGTATATAAAACAGCCTGTAATGCTGTACTCTTATCTCGTTGACCCGTTGGAAGCATGAAAAATCCTGCCTTTTCGTAGTCCTCAAATAAAAACCAAGCAATCGCCCAAAAATGTGGAAATTGCCAAAAAAACTGAATCATAAACAACGTGCCGGGTTCAATACCAAAGTCACCTGTAGCAGCAACCCATCCTAACATAAAAGGAATTGCTCCAGGGAATGCCCCTACAAAAACAGATAAAGGAGTTTTCGTTTTAAGGGGAGTGTATAAACTAACATACATAAAAATACAAACTGAGCCAAACATGGCGGTAATTGGATTTATTATATACAACGATACGATGCCAATTATTGTTAGGCTAACAGCAATTGCTAATGCGGTGTTAACACTCATTCGTCCTGATGGAATCGGTCTGTTTTTTGTACGACTCATTAGAGCGTCTAAATCTTTTTCAATAATTTGATTGTAGACATTCGAGGCACCAACCATAGAATACCCCCCGACACACAAAAGTAAAACTTCGGTAATATGAACTATCTCAGTTCCAAGTAGGTAACCAGCAATAGAGGAGAACAAAACGCTTGCCGACAACCTAACTTTAGTAATCTCTAGAAAATTATTAAAGAAAAGCCTCTTTTTTAAATGTATGTTTATACTTGACAAGTCCTGAATTTTTTGATTTTGCAAATATAAAGCACCTATCAAAGCTCCGCAATAATTTTAAGGTTTTCTTAAATAATAATAACTTGAATTTTAGTAGTTTTGTTTTTATAAAAACAACAAAAAATGCGTATTAAAATTTTAACGACTTCCCTACTCATAACCCTAGGGTTTATAGCTATCGGACAAGATAATAATATCTCTAAAGAAGAGTATTATGCGAAACAAAAAAAAATGATGGAATCTGGCAATAATTTACTAGAAACGGAAACATCTAATTATCAAGGAAATACCAGACTAGTAAACGTAGCGCCTGACATCTATTTTCTTCAAGGAACTGACTCTAATATGGGCATCTACTTATACGAGGAAAAATTTTATTTGATTGACACTCAAATTGAAGAAGAAATGGATCGTAATTTAAAAATTATAAGTAGATTAGATAAAAAAGCCTCCGTTAAATACTTAATTTCAACCTCTAACGAACTAAAAGCGAGAAAGACTGCTATGGGTTTAAAGAAAGACGGTACTTTGTTTGTTTCACAAAAATTATTAAAAAGGTCCAATCCTAACAAAAAAAATAACAGAGCAGGATATACAGGAACTTTTAAACCTGACTTGGCCTTTGTAGGTGAAATTGATTTAAATATTGGCGATAAAAAAATAGAAATTATTTCCATTAATAATGATGGAAACTCAATGGTGTTCCTGCCAAAAAACAATGTTCTTTTTACGGGACCTATCTACACCAACAAAAAGTATCCAAAATTAGATTTTGAAAATGGTTATTCTTTTAACCTTATTTTGAGTTCTTTATCAAATATTATTGCAAAAGCTAACGATAATACAATCATAGTTCCTGGAAATGGAATTGTTGCTAAAAAATCGGATTTAGTAAATTATAGTACAGTAATGAATAGAATCATCAAACAAGTTACTACTTTGATTGAAAACGGGAAAACTCTTGAGAATGTTTTAGCCATGAAAAATATCACAAAAAATCTAGATTCACAAGGTTTTGGAGAAGGCACTGTAACAACTGAAATGTTTATCACCTCGGTTTATAACGAATTGGCTTTTGAAATAGGACCGGTAGACACCAGAAGTCCAGAGGAAAGAGCTATGGAAAGATTAAAGCAAATTCAAAAAGAAAAAGAAAATAAAAATTAATAAATTTTTTATTTTTAAAAAAAGCTCATGATCAATCATGAGCTTTTTTTTTGGAATATTTGGATGTATCTAAATATTGAATTCTGCCGAATCGAGATCTACTATAATTTTCGAGTTTTTTAGTTTTCTACCTGAAACAGGATGGGTAGAGAATAGAGTACTCCAACGGCAGTTCCTCGTTGTCTTCCGGGCACCATTTTTGGTAATGCCTTTACAACTTTAACAGCTTCTTGTTCTAATTTTGGATGAGGAGCTCTAGCTCTTACATTAACGACATCTCCATTTTTATCGATTTTAAATTGTACTGCGATTCGTTGCCTACCCTCTAAGCCCAGATCTCCAGCAAGCTCTGTATTAAATTTCTTTTGTACAAATTTTTGTACTTTTTCAGACATACACTTCTTTTTCTCAGCGTTGGACCTCTTCTTCTCGCACCCTGGATAAACAGGAACATTCTCAATAACAGCAAAAGGAACATCAGCAATTTCTTCATCTACAGCTTCCTCAATTTCCTCAATTTCCATAATCTCTTCTTCTTGATTTACTTCTGCAGATTCAATGATTGTTTCCTCGATATCTGCCTCATCTTCAATCACTTCGATCACCTCTGGAGCTGGTGGTGGCGGTGGTGGTGGTGGTGGTGGTATATTCATATCAGTGATAGGAATATCTTCTTCCAGTTCATCCCCTAGATTTAACATATCTTGACTTATTTCAGCCTTGTCATAAGTTTTATTTTCTATGGCCCTCCATGTAATAAAAAGCATTAATACCATTCCTAATTGGAAAAATATCATACTCCTACGATTTAAATCTGATTTCGGGTTTTTTTTCGGTTCCATAAACGTGTATTTATATTGTTGCTAAAATATATAATTTCTTGGGTATATAAAAAGAATCAAGATTTAATTCTGTCTTTGAAGTTCCAAAAAAGGGACAGTCCAATACTGGCGCCAAACAAATCCGCTAGAACGTCAAGAGCCTCAGCTTTTCTTGATCTAACAAACAGTTCTTGAGAAACTTCAATTATTATGCCATAAAGTAAGCAAACTAACAAAGCTAAAAATAAAACTATTGGTTTTGTCTTTGTTAAAACTCGATCGATATAGGCTAACCATAAAAAAGATAACACCAGAAAAATAAAAATATGCGCTAATTTATCGATGGGGATATAAAAATCAGATAACGAAGGGAATTGTTTAGCAGGAACTAAAAAAACAATCGTCACTAGGACAGAATAACTCACACAAATAGTAAACAGTAGCTTACTTTCCAATAACCTCCCTATAAGATTCTGCATCTAATAATTGATTAATTTCTTCAGGGTTTACTATCTTAATTTTGATCATCCATCCTTCCCCGTAAGCATCAGAATTTACTTTTTCAGGTGCTGATTCTAAATCCTCGTTAAACTCAATTATTTCTCCTGACAAGGGGATAAATAAATCAGAAACTGTCTTTACAGCTTCTACGGTCCCAAAAACCTCATCTTTATCTAAATGTTCATCTAACGTTTCTACTTCAACATAAACAATGTCTCCTAGTTCACTTTGTGCGAAATCAGTAATGCCCACTGTAGCAATATCTCCATCAACATGAATCCATTCGTGGTCTTTTGTGTATTTTAAATTTGAAGGTATATTCATAATAAATAATTTTTTTTATTAGTTTCCAAAGTTATATCTTAAGGTAAATCCTCCTCTAATGGTAGTTTGAGGAAATGCAGTTGAAATTGCATATTCCGAAAAAGAATGATCGTAATAAAATAGCGCTGTTAAGTTTTTACTCAAGGCATAATCAACGGTCAATTGTGCGCCATAGATTGTTTGTCCTGCTGTTGTTTGATTATTAGCAATATCTAGGAACCTAATAATTGTTTTATTATCTCTCCTTGATAAGTCTAATTTAAAATTCAAATCACTTTTAAGTATTTGTTTTTTACCACCAAAATTTGTTCCTATTCTCAAATCTTTTATTCGATATCCTGCTCCTATTATAATTTCATTTCCTTGAATTTCTGTCAATAAATTATTTGCAAAACTCAATGATAATGCCCTATCTCTTTTGAGCTCAAGTAGAATATTTATGGAGTTTTTCATTTCAAAATCAATTCTAATCAAAGGAGAAAATTGCTCCACTAAATTGACGTTAGTTAAGAGTGTTCTACTTTTAAAGTTTCCAGCCTGATCGGTTTCTTCAGGATTATTGATATCAAAGTCTAAATTGGTTCTAAATTGATTAACGGTATATCCAGATCTATATCCGTGTTGCAAGGAAAAACGTTTGAAATATTTTTTGAACCACGAAAACCTCATTAAACCTGTGTATTTTAAATCCCAATTTGGAATTGGAATATCTCGGAAAATACTTGTGCTTTCTTTTTCAGGACTACTCCCTTTGTAAGCTGATAAAAACGCAGGCAATAGCACATCTTGACTAGTCTTTCCAAAACCAATTGGATAGCCAGTTTCTGGGTCAACTGGATAATTAGTTGTTCCATAATATTTTTCTGCTAATCTTTTAGCGATTGTTAATCGATTATTTCTAAAATCTTCAAAAGGTTCGGAAAAATTTTCATCGCTGGTTGAAAATGCCGTCTTAATCATGACCGTAGAAATATTAAAATTCCCAAAAACGCTTGGTGTTAATGATCGATATAACTCATTTTCAACAATATAATTTTCAGCATAATTTTCGGAATAAATTCTACTTGCTGTAAAATCTATTTTTAAATCTCTAGTCGGAATAAGGTTTGCTTGAAAATCTAACTGGGTGGATTCAACTTCTGTATATTGTTCGTTAAATTCAGGATATAATGTTAACCATCCATTCCTAGCTGCTAAATCCCTAACTTCTGCTTGACTCCCGAAGGTAAATCCTGCCGTTGGTTTAAATGTACCTGCGAAACCTACAGTGGGGGTATAACCTGGTAAAAAGATTCCATTATTTTCTTGATAGTTGAGCTGTACCTTTTTCACCATAGTAACTAAATCAATCAGTACATTCATGGACTTTTCTCCAGTTGTGAGGGAGGTTGAGAATTCTGTTCCTCCAGGACCACCACTATTTCCACCAGATTGACTTGATTTCCCTATCTTAGAATTTTTATTTTGCTGTTTATCATCCTTTCCGGATTTTCCAAAATCATTATCCATTCCCCCTCTCGAATTATTTCCCGAATCGTTTCCAGATGCAACAACTTTTCTACTTTTCTTTCTTTTTATAAGTCCAATGTACTTATAAAAAGTTTTCATATCCAAACTTGAATTAATTCTATGAGTTTGGGAATTTTGTATGGTATTACCTAAATTGTATATCTGACTCGTTCCATCCTCGTTCAGGATTGGAATATCTAGGAATAAATCACTGCTTTTTTGCCACTGAAAATCTCCTGTATAGGAATAGGTAGCTCTAATAAACTTCAAGAATGGAACTTTATTAAATGGGATGTCATAATTAAGTTGAAGCGATTGAAAATGCTGATTTGGATCGCCAATATCGAAAAATCCGTCCCATACCCCAATCGAATTATCTGTGTTTCCAAAAATATCGATATAATTTTTTACTGTACGATTGTTGGTAGAAGAAAAGTTAAACCTAAGTGATTTTGTAAGGTTATAATTGATTGTAAACTGCCAATCAAATAAGAAATTTCTTTGGTATAAGGTAGGCACACCAATACTACCTTCCGGTAAGTTTAACTCCCTGAACTTTTGTTCGGTATATTGTCTATTATAATTAGAGCCTAACGTAATATTTGAAGGCAAATAATTAAAATTAAAATCTTTTAATAGTTTCCAATATTTACTTCTAAAAATAGAATCATTCTTTTTGAAAGGCTCAACTGGTTTCGGTTGAAAATTATAATTATAAGTACCTCCTAACAAAACAGTTTGTTCTCTTGATTCTTTTACTTCAAAACTTCTGTAGTCAACCTGATTATACGAATATGAGAAGGTAAAGTTTTCTACGTCATAAACTTTTGGTTTACTGTTGCCCACCTTATTTTTTCGAACTCCAATAAAGTTAATACTTTGCCTTTTTGTATACTCTTCGGATTGTTCCTGAATTTCTTGACGTCTATTGGTATCTTGTTGATTATCAAGCCTTGTTTGAAGTTCTATATCTTGAAATTCTTCATCGTATTTTGGAGTAATTAATTCTTCTGAACGACCATAATTAAATGGTAATTGAATTCCCCACTTTTGAGGTAATAATTGCCCTAAATTAAAGTTGGTAACCAAGCCATACTCTTGGACATCTTCTAAACTCCTTTGATTGGGTCCTTGTTCAATAGAGCCAAATCCGACGGTGCTTTTGCTCCCTGACGCACTTACGTTTGCGAAATCTGCTAAATTAACATCCATACTAGCTACAGCTGCCCAACCTCCTTGATTATCTAATTCTGTCATCCTAAGCTCATTAAACCAAGTTTCTCCGCAAATTTCATTAGTTGTATTGTTTCGAATACCAATCATAATTGTTCTTACATTACCAAAACTTGGATTCCCTTTAATTCCAATTCTTAACTCATTTTCCGGACCAGAAAAATTCGGATCTAATTCGGATTGTAGATAAAATGAGATTTCGTTTGGAACATTATTCGGATCTCCCAAAGACAAAGCTTTTACTTCTTGAAGTAATTCAAACGGAAGTAAAAGTCTATTTTCAATTGGCCATATATCTTCAGGAGATGTACTGCCAAAAGTTGTTGGGTTTAATGGTAACTGAACCTCATAATAATTTTGAGATAAATCATTTCCTAACCTTACAAATGCCACCATATCTCCATCAGAAAGCATTGCTTCATTTTCGATAGATTCAGTATGAATATACATCTCTAAGTTTTTGTACTGCCTCATGTCAACATTGAAGTTTTTGTACACCGATCTTCCATCTTCTGGATCTAATCCACATGTTCTTAATGATAATGATTGTTCATTTTGACGGATTATATTGTTATTATTATTTAGTTGTTCTCGATAGACTCCAGGTGGTAAAACATATGGAACTGGGTATCTATTTTCATTTTCTTCAATACTAACAGTGAAATTTTCAAATAATGTGTTTCCTGTAGTAGGGTCTTGAGCATTCTCATCTAAAGCTACTTGATATCTTCTATAATCTCCACGGATTAAATCCAATGTTCCAAAACGCAATATCATATCCTGTTCAAAATCCGATAAATACATACGCATAAATCGTATGGATCTAAAATCGGAAGCGCCATTTATAGAAGCATCTGGATTGCTAATAGGAACTTTAAATTGAACCCATCTTACAGGAATAACCTCATTATTTTGTAGGGTTACATTTATTTCTTTTATATCCGTAATATAATCACTGTTATTAGCGTTCATTCCAGGGAATACGTCAATGTTATATTCAAAATAACTATCAACGGTATTCATCGTATTATCTCGATTGATATCTTCCACGTCTGGCAAAGATGTAGACCCTCTATCTGTATTTGTAAGCACCTCCGGCGAATTTCCTTGAGTACCATTATATTGTCTATAACGCTGTACTAAATTCCCTTCTGCTTGTAAGAAATATTGATAGTTATCTCCTGCAGGATCTGATAAACCGGCAAATTCGGGATATAATACTGCCTCTTCACCGTCATTTAAGCCGTCGTATCCGATATCTTGATTGATTCTCTCTTGTCCTTGGGTATCATAAACGTAAAGTAATGATTGATTTGTTGGTACTTTTCCATATGATGTAGGAATCGTATTGGCATCAGTTCCATCTTTAGGGAGTCCATTTTCGTACTGCTTTCTTCCATCTTTTAATACATCCTCAGAAATATTACCTAAGTTAAAAGTAATCGTACCTCCATCACTACCTGTTGTTTCCTCATAAAGAAAAGGATCCATCAACCAAAATTGGATATATTCAACATTTGACCTCTCAAAATCAGTAGTGGTTAGTTGTCTAATAATTCCTCCAAAATTAGATGCAGGATTTGGTATTGTGTTAGTCCCGTTTGCAGCAGGGTTGTAGTTATATTGCCCTCTCTCGGTCGGAGAAAAAGCAAGGTCTAAAGAAAAAAGCGCTTGTGTTTGACCTTGAATAATATCTTGATTTGGGAATATTTCTTCTCTAAGAATTCTTCTTGTAAAAGGCGATGAAATATCATCAATAGTTATTCCATCTGGTCTTTGTGAACTGTAAAATATTGGATCAATATTATACCAAGATAATTTTGCTCGTCGATAATTACTGGCTAAACTACCATTACCTTGTTCACCTCCAAATCCGATAGGCGCACTTGACAAAAACCACGTTAGCGGAGAACTTATATCAAAATTAGTTTGAGCGGCTTCAAAATCATCAACATAGGCAGTTGTTTTGCCATTCAAATTTGAAACTTTAGGAGCCCCAGGCATTAGATAGGCAAATTCACCTCTCAATGAAAAAACTGATTCTACATCAGTATCAATATTAGGAAGCTTATTAACCATTCTGGTGAGGAAAGGGACTTCCGTTGAAAAATTTGCATTAACCCCAAAAATAGAATTATTAATAGGCTCTGAACTAAAAGAAGATTTTTGAGTTAAGGGTCTTTCATTTAAATTTAAAAAAGTAGCCCCCATTTGGAACTTTTCGTTAAAAATATGTTCTACATTTAAACCTGTAAATCTTTTAGTTTGTTGCCCAAATAGTGAATTATTTTCGGTAGAGACTGAAATGGGTGTATTTGAATTAAGTAATGATGAATCTAAAATTTGAACCCTACCTAATTGATAGTTTACCGTATAATCAACTCCTTCTACCAAAACTCTTCCGCCAGCAGTAACTGTTACTGAACCTTGTGGTATGTTAAACGCTCCAATAGGAATACCATCTGCCCCAGTAGATTTATAAGTTCCCTTTAATTCAAACTTGTTTTTATCACTTTCTTCTTGCTCTGCTATGGTTTTTGTTGACTCATACAACTTTTTGAAAACGTATTTATTTTGGTTTGCGTTATATGTTAATGGGTTGTCGTAATCTTCAGAGGCATTGGACGGATTTTCTAACTTTTTAAATAAATGACTCCCAAAAGGTTCAACATTTGTAAATATTATCCTCCCATTTTGGGTGTCTACTGTGATCCCAGGAGAAAAATCAAAGAATCCGTCACCACCTTGTTGCGGATCACCATTGAAGTTTAATCGATCTAGATTAAAAACTTTAAGTAAAGGCGTGTTGTCAACATCAGCAGGTAAGTCTAATGCTGGATATTCAATACTTCCTTCGGCTGCAGTAATGAAATTTTGAGGAGAAGGATCAGTATAAAGGATATTCAAATTAAACCCGTCTCTTTCTAATTGAAAAGCTCCTAAGGGATAAATATTTTTCATCATAATATCCCAAATAGGTTCTTCTACATTTGTAATATTACTCTTCAATAATTTAACAACAAGGTTTTGAGAAATCCCTTCAATTGGTTCATCACCTTCCTCACCGGGAATTGTTCCACCAGATGCATCTATACCGTCACTTGAAAATTCTCCTACTTGATAAACAGTTCCATTTACGGTAAACTGGAAGGCTACAGCCAATACTTCATCATTATTCAATCGCTGATTTAAGGATATATAACCTAATTGCGTGTTTAATTTATATTCCCCTAAATTCAATTTTCTAGCGTTTTCTAGGGTTACGTAATCTAATCCATCTCTTACCTGAAGACCACCAAAACCAGATTGTACAGTAGCGATATCTCGTATTGAAGGATTTAATATCGAAGGCTCACTCCCTTCGATTCCGAGTGGATTAAAATCATTGTTTCTATTATCCGGGTATGCTCTAATCGGTGCATTAATAAACCCCCCCGGCGGAAAGAGTAATCCAATATTTTCTGGATTTGATTCTCCAATATCTTGCAATGCGACAATATTTCTTACGTTATTTGTTGCATTAGTTCTGTTAGTAACCCAAACCTCTGTCCTAGTAATTTGAATATTTGTATTAATAAATGGATACTGAGCTAAAACCCTATCATAATTATCCCTGAAGTAATGTGATAAAAAGAAATGTCTATTTTCATCATAATCCAAAGCGAAAATATTAAAATCAGTAATGGTTGCACCACCTTCCGCAACAACAGTTCTTGTCTCGGATTTTTGTTCAGAAAACACACCCGTAATTGTGGTTTTCCCAAATTGAACTTCTCCTTTAACACCAAATAAACTTTGAGCACCTTGTATTAAAGAACTATTTAATGGCATACTTACATTACCTACCTCAATTTTTCTGATAATATCATCTTCATTTGGAGTGTACTCTAATTTAATCTGGTTTTGAAAATCGAATGTGGATTGGGTGTCATAATTGGCTGTAATTTGAAGTCTCTCACCAATTTTCCCCAACAAACTTAGGCTAATTCTTTGATCAAAATCAAACGATAAATTACTTCTATTTCTTGGAGAAAAAGAGGGGTTATCTTGCTTTGTATAAAGCATTCCCAGGTCAATTTCAACACTACCTTGCGGAATAATTTCTATGGTATTCCCACCAAAAATAGATTCAAAAAAACTAGAATTAACATAAAACGCAGGCAGTAAGTTTTTTTGCAATTCTTCTGAGCCTTCTTTTCTTCCATCAGCAGCATCTATTTTATCTTTAAAATAAGATTTCATTTGCTGGTTAAGAATTAAGTCTCTATACTCTTCTGGAGTTAAAATTAATGGATAAGAGATCGAAAAATCACCAACCATTTGAGAGTAAATATACATTTCCGTAATTGGATCATAGGTATATAGATCTTGAATGCTAGTGGGAGTAGGAAGATCCATCCTTCCCATGGTACTTCCTGTACTAGTGGAATCTTGAGCGTAAGATATATTAAAAAATAATAAGAGAAGACTTAGAATTAGTATCTGCTTTAAATGGCTTTTTTTTAAGTTGTATTCTTTCGCTCCCAATTTTTACAAATTTTTTAAAGCTAGTTTTATAATCATTTCCACGGAAACATTTGCATCTTTTTTCACAATAGAATCACAAATTTTTTCCGTCTGTTTTCTGGCAAAACCCAAGGTCTCTAGTGCAGATAACGCCTCATTTTTATTAGTATTGTTTGAAACGGCAGAAACCTCATCTAGGCCATAAACTTTTAATACTTTATCTTTTAAATCCAAAACGACTCTTTGAGCCGTTTTAGATCCAATTCCTTTTACTGATTGTATAGCTACTAAATCATTTTGAGCAATTGCATCCTTTACTTGATCTGGCGTTAATGATGAAAGCATTGTTCGAGCAATACTCGCACCTATTCCAGATACGGATATTAATAACCTAAATATTTCTCTTTCAACTTTGGTTGAAAAACCAAATAATGTGTGCGAATCTTCACGAACCTGTAAATGTATAAATAGCTTTACACTTTCAGTGTCTGGAAGGTTCGAGAATGTATGCAATGAGATATTTACCGAATACCCAACGCCACTACAGTCTATTACTATATTGGTTGGGTTTTTTTCAACAAGTTTTCCCTGTAAATGGGTGATCATTGGCTATAAAGTTGACGCCTCAAATATAGTATAAATATTTGCATCTACAATCCTTGAAAATGCTAAAAACAATCAAGATTAGCTTCTTTTCTTCTTTTGTTAAATCTTTTGTTTTTGTTGGCTATCGAAGACTGCAACAGCTGCAATATCTTGGGTTTAATGGATACTAACAACTAGTTTAAATATAGGAATAGCCTTTCTTATTCCAAGCATTACTGGGCTAATTGATGACACGTTATTTAATTCCTTTTAAAATTATAAATGCTGTTTGCATAATCTAAATTTAGTAAAATTAATACATCTACTTTTTTTACAGCAAGTTTTGAAAACGGAAAGGTTTTTTTCATATAAGTGCTAATTTATATTTTAAGAAAATTAATATTTCTAGTTAATCCTGAAAACTTAGCTCTCTTGACTGCACTTTTTTTAAAAATTTCTTGAAATAACTCTTCCGTTATTTCTTCCCATTCAGACTTTGACATTGATAATAATTTATTGTTTGGGTTGAAAAGTGGTTCACTATGGGCCTTACTAAATCGATTCCAAGGACATACATCTTGACAAATATCACATCCAAACATCCAATTTTCAAAACTACCTTTGAAGCTTGAAGGAATTTCATTTTTTAGTTCAATCGTGAAATAAGAAATACATTTACTCCCATCAACTACATAAGGGTCAACAATTGCT
>SGZC01000021.1 GCA_004213605.1 Flavobacteriales bacterium | reverse complement strand
GAATAGTTAAAAGTTATGTTGAACAAAGATCGTTGGAATGAAATATTAGAGACCTTAAATGCCAATCGTTTTAGGACCCTCATGACGGCCTTTGGTGTTTTTTGGGGGATTATGATATTGGTATTACTACTAGCCTTAACAAATGGCTTAAAAAACGGGGTTACTAAAGATTTTGGTGATTTTGCTACCAATTCAATTTTCATGTGGTCGCAAAGTACATCTAAGCCCTACAAAGGTTTACCTAAGGGAAGACGCTATAATTTTAAAATTGATGATGTTGCTCTTTTAAAAGAAAAAATCCCATCATTAAAATATGTTTCTCCAAGAAACCAACTAGGAGGTTATAGAGGTGCAAATAATGTTACGAGAAAAGATAAAACAGGAGCTTTTAGTATTACAGGTGATTATCCTGAATTCATTTATCAACAACCGATGGACATGATCCAAGGACGTTTTATCAGTTATTCAGATATTAATGAAAAAAGAAAAGTAGCTGTTATTGGAGCAGATGTAGTAAAATCACTCTATGATCTTGATGAAGATATTTTAGAATCTTATGTAAAAATAAATGGAGTTAATTTCTTAGTTATTGGAGTTTTTAAAAACAGTAATAGCAACGGAGATGATGAAGAAGATGCCAATACGATATTTGTTCCATTTACCACTTTTTCACAAGTATTTAATTATGGTGACTTAGTCAGTTGGATGGCTATTACCGCAGAGGACCAAATGAGTATTACGAATCTTAAACCTAAAATATTTTCTCTCATTAAAAAACAACATACGATTCATCCAAATGACAACCGTGCAATTGGAGATTATGATTTAGCGCAACAGTTTAATAAAATATCGGGGCTATTTAGTATTTTGACTTTTGTTGGTTTTTTTGTTGGAACTCTGGTGCTGCTCTCAGGAGCAATAGGAATTAGTAATATTATGTTGATTGTTGTTAAAGAGCGTACGAAAGAAATAGGAATACGGAGAGCACTTGGAGCGACTCCTTTTAATATAAGAACACAAATACTTCAAGAGTCGTTACTTTTAACCATCATGTCAGGAATGGCTGGTATTGCATTTGCTTCAGGAGCAATATGGTTGACCAATTCAATAATAGATAGTATTGGACCTATTGAGAATTTTGCTAACCCTGCTGTCGATATAAAAATAATTTTAATCGCTTTGTTGATATTAGTTCTCTTTGGTGTTTTAGCAGGACTAATCCCAGCAACCAGAGCCACTAGGATGAAACCTGTCGATGCATTAAGAACAGAATAAAATTTAAAAAGAATAGAAATATAAAGTATTACCCATCATGAAAAGAATAGGAACTATTATCACTTTAACCGTTATTTTAATTGCATTTATATTTGGAATACGATACATCTACTTAAAAGATCAAAAAGATCCAGTAGTTTATGAAACTCAAAAATCCTTTAGATATACGATTTTAAAAAAGACAGTAGCTACTGGGAGTATAGTGCCAAAGGAAGAGGTTCTTATTAAGCCAAATATCTCTGGTATTATCGATCAAATATTTGTGGAAGCTGGCGACTATGTAAAATCAGGCGATTTATTAGCCATGGTAAAGGTAGTTCCAAACGTTTCTTCTCTAAATAGTGCTAAAAACAACATCAATTCGGTGAGCACACAAGTTGAAACAGCAAAATTAGCTTTTCAAAATCAAGAAAGTATTTACAATAGGCAAAAAGGATTATTTGAAAAAGGAGTGATATCTGCAAATGAATTTGATAATGCTCAGTTATCGTATAATCAATCTTTACAACGTTATAAACAAGAACAGATTAGTTTAAATAATGCACGCCAAAATTATGACATTATTAAAACAGGTACCACGAGTGGAATGGGAGCAGCTGCAAATACTGAAATAAGAGCTACTGTTTCCGGGATGGTTTTAGATGTTCCAGTAAAAACAGGAAATCAAGTGATAGAGTCCAACAATTTCAACGATGGAACTACAATCGCAACAATTGCAGATGTTACGAATATGATTTTTGAGGGAAAAGTTGATGAAAGTGAAGTAGGAAAGATTAAAGAAGATTTAGCTTTAGAAATTACAGTTGGAGCCATTGATAATAAAAAATTTGATGCAACTTTAGATTATATTGCACCCAAAGGCATCGATGAAAATGGAGCTATTCAATTCGAAATAAAGGGTACATTAAATAAAAAAGACGCTATGTTTATTAGAGCAGGTCTTAGTGCAAATGCCTCGATCATACTAGCAAGAGCAGATAGTGTGCTAGCTTTAAAAGAGGCATTGATTCAGTATGATATAAAAACTAAAAATCCTTTTGTTGAAGTAGAAATAGGTGATCAAAAGTTTGAAAGAAAAGAGATAGAGTTAGGAATTAGCGATGGTATTAATGTGGAAGTAAAAGCCGGAATATCACCTAATGACAAAGTTAAAGTTTGGAACCAATTAAAACCGAGAGCTAACTTTTAAAGGTAGGGATAAATTTTAATTAAAATAAAACCGTAACATTTTTAACATAATAAAGACCAATTCAATTATGATTATCAATATAAAGACTTTAGTAATGTTGTGTTTATTTCTTGGTATGGAAGTAACATTAACAGCACAAAATAAAAAATGGACACTTCAAGAATGTGTTGCTTATGCTATCGAAAATAATATTTCTGTAAAACAATCAGAATTAGATATTGAAAATTCTGATATAGCAAAAAGTGGAGCCATTGGAAACTTTTTACCATCGATTAATGGCTCGGCTTCCAACAGCTGGAATACCGGATTAACACAAGACGTTACAACGGGTATTTTAAGAAATGTAACATCCAGAAGTTCATCATATAATATTTCTGCTGGAGTTACTGTTTTTAGTGGTTTAAGAAACCATAGAGAGTTACAAAAAGCAAAAATGCAACAACTTTCTTCGCAGTATAATTCTAGTAAGATAAAAGATGATATTGCGTTGTTTGTTGCGAACAGTTATTTACAAGTATTATTAGCCAAGGCAAATTTGAAGGTTGCATTAGAACAAAATAAGGTTACTAAAGAACAAATTTTAAGAACTCAGGAATTAGTAGACTCAGGAGTATTACCTGAGGGGGACTTATTAGAAATTAGTGCGGTAAGTGCTCAAGAACAACAAGCGATTGTGAATTCTGAAAGTAATGTAAGAATATCTTTGATAAGTTTAGCACAACTTTTACTGATTAAAGATTATGAAAATTTCGATATTGCAGATCAAGAGTTTTCCATAATATTATCTGAAGTTGCAGAAAAAAATATTGACGAAGTGATTAGCTCTGCAAAAGAAAATAGATATGAAGTAAAAATTGCAGAACAAAATATGAATATTGCCAATAAAGATTTAGAAATTTCTAGAAGTATTTATTGGCCTACTCTTAATGCATATTTTAATTATAATACTCGTGAAAATGATATCCCTCAAATCTTTTCGATGTTAGACCTTGACAACCCAACATTAACGACTCAAATAGGTTATGTAGGATCAACAGGAGAAGCTGTTTTGTCGGAAGTTCCCAATACTAGCTTAATAGAAACGCCAGCAAAAGCATATGCAGATCAGTTATCTGACAACGACGGTGTTTCTTACGGATTGAACTTAAGCCTTCCAATTTTTAACGGATTTTCCACAAGGAACAATGTAAAACGTAATATCGTTAATGTAAAAAGAAACGAATACCAATTAGAGCAAGCTAAACTCGATTTAGAATCATCAGTATATCAAGCATACGTTGATGCAGATGGAGCTAAGAAATCATATGATGCTGCATTAGCATCATTTAAATCTCAAGAGTTGGCCTATGAATATGCAAAAACTAGATTTGATGTAGGTTTAACAAATTCATTCGAGTTTAGTCAATCTAAGTTACGATACAGTACTGCTAATATTGAAGCTAATAGAACTAAATTTGATTATATTTTTAAATTAAAAGTATTGGAATTATATTTCGGAATACCAGCTACAGAGCTTAAATTTTAATTATGAAAAAAAAGACTTTTATTTGGATAATTGTTATTGTTGTAATTCTATTGATTGCACTAATTGCTGGTAAAAAAGCAGGTTGGTATGGAAAAAGTGGAAATTTTAAAGAAGTTGAAGTAACAAGCATACGTTTAATTGATATCGTGGAGACGGTAGCAGCAACTGGTAAAATTCAGCCTGAAGTTGAGATTAAATTATCTTCTGAAGTTTCAGGAGAGATAATTGAACTTCCAATTATTGAAGGGCAACAAGTTAAAAAAGGAGACTTATTAGTTAGTATTAATCCTGACTTGGTACAAGCGATGCTTGACCAATCACAAGCAGGATTACAAAATGTAAAAGCACAATTAACGCAATCTGAGGCAAATTTAGCTAATGTTGAAATTAATTTTGATCGAAATAAATCTCTTTTTGAAAAGGGAGTAATTTCAAGATCTGATTGGGAGCGTTCACAAACCGATTACGAAGTCGCTCAAGCAAACGTAAGATCTGCCTACTATAATGTTGAAAGTGCAAAGTCCTCTGTAAAACAGTCTAGAGATAATTTATCTAGAACATCGATTTTTGCTCCAAGAGATGGAACAATTTCTAAACTTTCAGTTGAATTAGGAGAACGTGTTGTTGGGACAGCTCAAATGGCAGGTACTGAAATTGTTAGAGTTGCTAACCTGAATAATATGGAGGTTGAAGTTGATGTTAACGAAACAGATATTGTAAAAGTAAATGTTGGAGATTCAACAATTGTAGAAGTTGATGCTTATCTAAAGAGAGAATTTAAAGGGGTTGTGACAGAAATTGCAAATACGGCCGAAAATACCTTATCTGTTGATCAAGTAACAAACTTTAAAGTAAAGGTTAGAATTCTTCCTGACTCCTACAAGGATCTAACGAATACTAGGCCTGAAAATTATTCGCCATTTAGGCCAGGAATGACTGCGACGGTGGATATTATTACCAATTTAAAAGAAAAAATAATTGGTGTACCCATCAGCTCGATAGTTATAAAAACAGACACCTCAAGTAGCACTAGGAAACAAGTTGTAAAGGAAACAAAGTCGACAACAGCAGAAAAATTTGAATGTGTATTTATAAAGGAAGGCGATGTTGCTAAATTAAGGGTGATCACTACTGGAATTCAAGACGATTCAAATATTGAAATTATTTCAGGATTAAAAGAGGAGGATCTAGTTATCACAGGCCCCTATAATACCGTAACCAAAATATTAAAACCCGGTAGTAAAGTAGAAACTAAACTAGAGGAGCAAAAAGAATAACAAATTAATGGCTATAATTTTATGTATTGAAACAACTACAACTAACTGCTCTGTTGCTTTATCAGTAGATGGAGTTGTGGTTTTTTTAAAAGAGGACAATAACAGAGAGTATTCTCATGCCGAAAAACTTCATTTATTTATTGAAGATGTGTTGGTTGAAAGTAAAGTGTCAAAAAACAAATTAGACGCTGTAGCAGTGAGTAAGGGTCCTGGTTCTTACACTGGACTTCGTATTGGCGTTTCAGCTGCTAAAGGCTTGTGTTTTGCTTTAGAAATTCCTCTTATTTCAATTCCTACACTAGAAGCACTAGCATGTCAGGTAAAAAATACAGATGGTATTATAATACCCATGTTAGACGCCAGACGTTTAGAAGTGTATTCTGCGGTTTTTTCAAAAGATAAATTTCAAATAAGAGATACCAGAGCAGAGGTACTAGACGACCATTCGTTTGCTAATTATTTAAATGAAAATAATATTTACTTTATTGGTAATGGCGTAGAAAAATTTAAACCAATTTGTAAGCATAACGATCCAATTTTTATGGATCAAAATTTACCATCGTCGAACGAAATGGGAATTTTGGCCGAAAATAAATATCAAAATAACGAATTTGAAGATGTCGCTTATTTTGAACCCTATTATTTAAAAGATTTTATTGCAGGATAAATCAACCTACTAAATTAGTATCGAAGTGATAGTAAACTAAAGACTAAAATCTTCAATTTTGTCTAAGTAAAGGGTTAATTTTTTTAAATCCTTTTCGTTATTCAGATCTAGGTTATGCTCTTTAGTATAATTCTTTACAATTTTTTCATTACTGCTAAACGCTTTTAGTTTTTTGTTTTTAGACCTTGGTAGTTCTAATGTTTTTCCATTTTTTGAATACATGGTATAGATTAAACGGTCTTCAAATCTTGCTAGGGTTGATCTCTCATAATTATTTTGAGCTTTTTTTGGTGGAAAATACCTCTTGGTTACTTTTTTTAATAAACTTAGATTAGTACCATCAAATATAACAAGAAAGTAACCTTGGCTCGGAATAAACACAAATGTATCATTCATGATTTTTGCATAAATCTCTTTTGATTTTACAAGAGCTTTTGCCGACTCATCATCATCATTTAAGGATTCTTTGTATTCTATTTCATCAGCTACCGCATTGTATCTTAACGCTCCGTTACTTAAAATCATTTCATTTTCTAAATAAACATTCCCTAATAAAAAATCATTTACATAATAGGGTGTTCCATCATAGTTTTCTGGGGTGGCTGGATCATAAAGATTCCGAGTGTCATAAACGTCAGCACTGTAAACAAAGAGTTCTGTTGCAAATTGGGTCTTTCTATTTTGAGCTTGAACAAAACTAATTGAACAAGAAAAATAGACTACTATTAAAATGTTAGTTATTATCTTTTTCATCGTTTTAAATTTATTAGTATATTTTTTTTATAAATGTAATGATGAATTATTTAAATACATAAACAATGCCAATTTATATTTATAAATAAAGGGGATTATGGATTTAAAAAAGCAGAATATTTTTCAAAAGTATTCTATAAAAATGGGGAATCTACCCTTACTATTATCTGAAGCAATTAGAAAATAAGATTAATAAGTTTTATAGCGTATTGCAGTACTTAATAACTTCTATAAGACCTGCTTCTTTGTTGAGGTTAATTTTATTTTCCTTTACAAACACTTTGACCTCTTTTGATTTATCGCCAAAAGCTTTTAATCGTTTACTTTTAGATCCCGGAAGTTCTATTAAAAGCCCATCGCTATGGTGTAAATATAAGATTTGCTTTTCTTTGTAATTTGCAGCAATATTACTCGCTAAAGAGGTATAGGCTTTTTGTTCTGGGATGTATTCCTTTTTTATTTTTTTATAAAGCGATGTTCTCGAACTGTTATAAACAACTAAAAAATAACCTTGATTGGCATTATTTTCATTAGGTGCTAAAAACACATAATTTTCATTCCCTATTTTAATGGACAAATCACTCGAATTTTTTAAAACTTTTGCTTGATCATCTTTTAAGACAGATGATTTTTTAACTTCAAATAAATCCTTCGACGCATTGTATCTTAGTCCAATATTTTTTGTAATTGGAGTTCCGTTTTTTAAAATGGTCCCATTCTTAAAATTTTTGTCTTTATAGGGGGTTCCTGTAAAATCAGCCTCTAAATAAACCTCTACATTTCTTTGAGAAATGTATTGATCGATATCTGTTTCGCTATACACCGATTGTGCCTCAATTGCTATTGAAAAAAGTGATAAAATAATAGAAGTCGCTGCGAGTAATTTCTTTTTCATATTGTTGTTGTTGTACGAGAGTGCGAATATATTTCATTAAGGATAATAAGCAAAACAATAAATAGTTAAAAATTACTAAAAAATACTTAGAGGTTCGATAAATTGGATGGATTACAATTTATTAGGCATTTAAAATTTATTATCTAAAAGCTCTAATGCTTCTGATACCGATGAAACAGGAAGTTTGCATCTATTGTTTACGCAGACATAAATTAAAGTTTCATTTTCAATATATCTGTAATTTAGTAAAGGTTTTTCGCTCTCTTTTGTACTACCGGCTATCAGAGCATTGGGAAGATAACTAGTATTTAATTCTTCAATTTTATTTTTTGCATCTCTACCCACAACAACTATTTCAAAATAGTTGTTTTTATAATTTTCTATTAAATCAAGCCAGTTGGAATAAGCACTTGCATATGTTTCGATTTCTGGCTGAACATTATGAAGCATATTTGATGAAGTATTTAAATACTTTTTGTTATCTAAATGATGCGAAAGAATAAAGAGATTTTTTGCCATAATTGAATTAGAGGCTGGTATTACATTATCTCTGTATTCGAAATTCCTAGAAACTAACTTTTCATCCTTTATGGATGTGAAATAAAACATACTATTTTCCTGATTGTAAAAATTTTTATAAGTGTAATTAGTTAACTTCTCCGAAAAAAGAATCCATTTATCATCAAGAGTTACTTCGTACAACGATATAAATGCATCTATTAGGGTTGCATAATCTTCTAAGTAACCATTAATACTACTTTGACCATCTTTATAACTATGGTTTAGAGCACCACTAGGTTGTAATTGATTTTCAATAATAAATTGAGCATTCTTTTCAGCTGCAGCTAAATAATCTTGTACTTGAAAGGTTTTGAAGGCTTCTACATAGCCTTTTATCATTAGTGCATTCCATGAGGTTAATGTTTTGTCGTCAAGTCTAGGTTTTGATCTGTTGTTTCTGAAAGCTCTTAACTTCTTTTTCCAACTCTTTTTTTTCTGTTCGAGGACAATTTGTGAAATTGAAAATTCGTCTTTTATAGAGTTATCATTTTTTCTTCTTATTAGTACATAATTTCCTTTTTCCCATTTGCCATAACTGTTAATGTTATAGTACTCAGAAAACAAAGAAAAATCTTCTTCTAAAATTAATTGCAAATCAGCTTTATTAAAAACATAGTAAGCTCCTTCTTCTAACTCACCTTCTTCCGTAAGACTGTCGGCGTCTAAAGAAGAGTAAAATGCACCTTCTGCGTTCGTCATTTCTCTTTTTATAAACTCGAGTGTTTCTTTAACCACCTCCTTATACAGTGGTTTTTTGGTTATTTGATACGCTTGACTATAGAGGCTTACTAATTGGGCATTGTCATATAGCATTTTTTCAAAATGTGGAACATGCCATTTTAAATCAGTACTATATCTTGCAAAACCTCCTCCAATGTGGTCGTATACTCCGCCGTATGCAATACGATCTAATGTGAGATAAACATAATTTAACACTTCTTCGTTATGGTGTTGGGTACCATATCTTAATAAATAAGCTAAATTATTTGGCATCATAAATTTTGGAGCTCTGTTAGGCCCTCCATATTCATAATCAAAAGAATCACTCCACTGTTTTACAATACTATCTGAAGGAAATTTAGTAAAATTTAATTCATCGGTATTTACTGAAATTAAATCCATACTTTTTATACCTTCCTCAAGTTGAGTTGCATAATCGATTAGTTTTTGAGGGTTTTCTTGATAAAGTTTTTCTATTTTTTCTAACGAATTTATCCAAGTATCTTTCTTAAAATAAGTGCCTCCCCAAATAGGCCTTCCGTCAGGAAGGGTAATGACGTTAAGGGGCCATCCAGCACTTCCAGTCATTAACTGAACAGCATTAATATAAATTTGGTCCACATCAGGTCGTTCTTCTCTGTCAACTTTTACTGCTATAAAATTTTTATTCATGGTAGCTGCGACCGTAGAATCTTCAAAACTTTCTTTTTCCATCACATGACACCAATGGCATGCAGAGTACCCAATACTGATAATCATAAGTTTTTCTTCCTCTTTTGCTTTTTCTAAAGTTTCTGAATTCCATCCTTTCCAATTAACTGGATTGTGTGCATGTTGAAGTAGATAAGGGCTTGTTTCATTTATTAACTCGTTGGTGTACTGATGTTGTTTTTCCAAAATATCTTTTTTTGAAGAGTTACAAGAGAAAATAGTTATTGATAAAATTAAAACTAATGATATACTACGCATACTTTGTTATATATTGTAAATAGATCTGTTTTCATAAAATAATACCTTACTGATTGAGCGCTTCTACAAATTCAACCTTTCCATGAAGCATTTCTCGTAACATGTTTTCAATTCCATTTTTAAGCGTTATTGTAGAGGAAGGACATCCACTACAAGCTCCTTGTAATATAACTTTTACAGTTTTAGTATCTGTATTGTAGGAATCAAAAGCAATGTTTCCTCCGTCGCCTTCAACCGCTGGTCGTATGTACTCATTTAGTATAGAAATAATCTCTTTCTCAATTTCGGTATAATCCCTATCTTCAGTTAATTGATTGGTTTGTTCTTCTTTTTGAAGTATTTCATCCTTAAATATTGTTTTACCTTCTTCAATATAATTTCGGATATATTCCCTTAATTCATTGGAAAATTCTTGCCAATTATAGCTGTCTTTTTTTGTAATAGATATATAATTGGTATTCATAAAGACTTCTTTTACAAAAGGAAAATTAAACAGTTCACCTGCTAAAGGAGCAAATACTGTTTCGCTTTTGTTTTTGAATTCATACATCGTATTGGCCAAAGATCTATTAGCTACAAACTTTAAAACTTCAGGATTAGGAGTGCTTTCAGCATAGATGGTAATTGGATTTTTTTTTGAAAAGTCATCCTCTTTCTTTATGATTACCTGTTGTCCAGATTTTAAATAATCCGAAATTGTATTTGCAACTTCAGTTTGAACATCTTCCCATTTAACTTGGGTCAGGTTAAAGGGGAATTTTTCAATCGCAATAAAATTTTGAGAAATATAAACAGTTTTTACAAAAGGAAGATGAAATAGATGTTGTGTAATAGGACTGTCTTCTGCTTCATCTATGTTGTTAAACTCATAACTTTTTGATTGTGTAATAAACGAATTCGTAACAAACTTCACAATATTTTCATTTTTTGTAAGTTGTACAGTTATGTTTGTTTTGGACATTTCTTAAATTTTCTACAAAAATATGAAAAGAAAGTAATGTATTCAATATATTTGAAGACTTAACCTATAATATGTACTTAAAAAAATCCCCCTTAGTTTTATTTTTTTTATTTTTTCAGATAGCATTTTCGCAAGATGGTATTCCCGTTTACTCAGATTATTTATCGGATAATTTATATTTACTACATCCATCTATGGCTGGTGCAGCGTCAAATAATCAAATAAGAATGACGGCTAGAAAACAATGGTTTGATCAAAACGAAGCGCCCAACATGCAAACCTTAAACTTCAATGCTAGGGTAGGAGAACGATCGGGTATAGGAGCTATATTTTTTAATGATAAAAATGGATATCACTCTCAAACAGGTGGATACCTTACGTATGCGCATCATATTATGTTTTCAAGATCTGAAGTAGATTTAAATCAACTCTCATTTGGTTTAAGTTTTGGAATCATACAGTCTAGATTAGATGAAACTCAATTTGATCCGTTAGATTTTGACCCGATAATAGCAGGCATAATTCAAAGTTCCTCATATTTTAACGTTGATGCTGGAGTATCTTATAATTTTTTAAATTTTTCAGGACATTTTACTGTAAAAAATATCATATTCCAAAACAGGAATTTAAACTCTTCAGATTTTGAATCATCTAATCAACGTAAATACATTGTCTCTGCAGCATATGCCCTTGGTAATTTCGGATCTTCTTGGACCTATGAGCCTTCTTTAATGTATCAATTCCAAGAAAGAACCAAAGAACAGTTTATAGATATAAATGGTAAATTATATAGGGCTATGGATTTTGGTAAATTATGGGGAGGGTTATCCTATCGCAGAAGTTTTGATGGTGCGGAGTATCTAGATGGAGTAGAAATAAAAAACCAAAAACTTCAATATTTAACCGCTATTCTCGGTATCAATTTAAATAAATTTTTATTTTCATACACCTACACCAATCAAATGGGTAACGTAAAGTTTACCAATGGTGCATTTCATCAAATAACACTTGGCTTTAATTTCTTGGGTGGTCGAGAGCCTTATGAGTGTAACTGTCCTGCGATTAATTAAGGCGCATATTTTAGCTTATTTTTTTAAAATATTTTTGTTTCAATCTGTATTTCGTCTAGACAGTCTTCTAACAAAAACTTTAAAGTTTTAGATGTTGAATTTGAAATGAATTGAAGCGTAGGCTTGTTACGGGTATTTTTTTGTAAGCTATTTTGAAACACAATATGTTTTGTTTGTTTGGCAACTGCTTCTCCTGAGTCTATAATCTTTATGTGACTTGGTAATAATTCAGTCAATTGCGGAATTAAATATGGGTAATGGCTACATCCTAATACCAAACGATCTATGTTGTTTTCCAACATTGGGTTTGTAAATTGTTTTAACAAGTTGAATATTTCAGGACTGTTTAAAGATCCATTTTCTATTAAGGGAACCAATCCTTCTCCAATAATTTCTGTAACCATAATATCTTTAGTAAATTCCTCTATAGTTAACGAAAATAATTCACTATTTAAAGTCCCTTTTGTTGCAAGAATACCAATACTCTTTGTTTTTGATTGTAACGCTGCGGGCTTAATAGCTGGTTCGATTCCAATAAATGGAATGTTATATCGTTCTCGCAGAATAGTTATCGCGTTTGTTGTAGCGGTGTTACAGGCAATAACAATTATTTTACACCCTTTTTCTAGGAGCAGTTCAGTGTTTTTTATACAAAATGATATTATTTCTTCTCTTGACTTATTACCATATGGTGCATTCAAACTGTCGGCTAAATAGATCGTGTTTTCATAGGGTAGTAATTGATGAATTTCCTTCCAAATGGAAGTACCACCAACCCCAGAATCAAATAAACCAATAGGATTGTTATTCATATGATAAAAATAAAAAACTGCTCACCAAAAGGAGAACAGTTTTCATATTAATTTTTAAAACTTGAAATTAAATTCCCAGTTCTTTTTTTACATCAACTAATAAGTCTTTTCCTTCTGCTAAAAGCAAAGTACTACTGTCCATCACATATTGATAGCCTTGAGTTCTTCCAACCTTTTGGATAGCAACTCTTGCCTTTTCGAGAATTGGAGCAATTAAGTCTTCTTGTTTTTTCTGTAAATCTTCCAACGCTCCTTGTCTGTATGCATTTATATTGGTTTGCATACCTTGAACTTCCTCAGCACGTTTTGCATTTTCTTCTGCAGTTTTACTCTCTGCCTCCACTTCGTATTGTTTGATTTTAGTTTCAAACTCTCTCACTAATGTTTTTATTTCTGTATCGTATGTTTTCTGAAGTTTTTCTAATTGACTTTGCGCTTCTTTCATTTCTGGCATTGATTCAGCTAGTGCTTGTGTATCAATATGTGCAACTTTTGCTTGTGCGTTTACAAAACTTGTCCCCCCAATTATTAGCATAATCGCTACGAATAATGATTTCATTTTTTTCATTGTAATTGTATTAAAATTAAGTATTATTTATTAAAATTTATTCTTAGTTTGTCCCATTTTCATCTTCTCCTTCTCCCTCATCATCATTTGATGGATTTGGATTTAATCTGTTTTCTCTGGCGGTTAATATAGAATCTCTTTTTCGCTGTCTTTCTTCGAGCATTCGTTGTTTTCTAGCTTCATATTCTATCAGCCTTCCTTCACGAATTGAATCTCTAACTCTTTTCCTTTCTTCCATCTCTTTTTCACGTGCATTTTTCTTGTCTTCAATAGCTTTTTCTCTTTCAGAAACGGCTTTATCTTGTTCCAAAGATAAGTCTTCTTCACGTTCTACCTCTCTTTTTTCTTTTTTACTATTAATCTCTTTTCTTTTAGCGGTACGATTAATACTTCTTAAAACAATATCGCTTATGTCATGTCTATCTGCAGAAAACAGCATGACAATATCCGCTGACTTATCAAAAATAAAATCATATTTTTTATTTTCTGCAATTTCTTGAACAATATTAAAAACTTGGTCTTGAATAGGCTGTACTAATTGTTGTCTTTGTAAAAACAAATCACCGTTTGGACCAAATCGATCTTGTTGGTATTTTAACATTTCGTCTTCTAAAACTTTAATATCTTCTTCTCTTTCTTCAATTAATTCTGCTGTAAGTAAAACTCTTTCTGAACTCAAATTAATTTTTAAAAGTTCTATTTGATCATTCTTTTTTTCAAGATCTTTTTTCCAACGTTGTACCTTTCCGTTTAATTGTGTAGAAGCTTCTCTATATTCAGGGACATTTTCTAAAATATATTCCATATCAATATATCCAATCCGAACCCCTCTTTGTGCATTAGCAACAAAAGAAAAACACAAAAGAGTAAAAGTAATAAAAAGTAACTTTTTTGTTTTCATAGTTGTTAGTTGTAAGTTAAGAAAATATCGTGCCATATTTAAAATTGTTGACCTATTATAAAGTGAGTTTCCCATCCGTTAGGTTGAAAACCTCCTAATGTAGGATCAAATCCATAACCAAAATCGATTCCTAATAAACCAAATGCTGGCATAAATATACGTAATCCTAAGCCAGCAGACCTCTTTAATTGAAAAGGATTGTATTCTCTAAAATTATCATAGGCTGCTCCGCCTTCAATGAAAGTTAAAGCATAGATTGATGCAAGTTGTTTTAAGGTGATTGGGTACCGGATTTCTAACGAAAATTTATTATAAATGGCATTTCCGTCTAATGTTGATAGTGATTGGTTAGGATACCCTCTTAAAGCGATAACTTCACGGCCATCTAAACTGAAAGCGCCTAATCCATCACCTCCTAAGAAAAATCGCTCAAAAGGAGGAAGCCCTCTATCTTGGTTGTAGGCTCCTAAGAAACCAAATTCTGCACTTGGTCGTAAAACCATTTTGCCAACTAGTTTCGTATACCAAGTCCCTTTAAATTTAATTTTATAATACTCTAACCATTTAAATTTTTGTTGATCTATTTCAGCTATTCTCTCGGTAGCATTCACATAATCTGGATCAGTAGGTCCTACACTTTCTAGGTCTTGACGCTCATTATCCAATGTTTTCCAATCAATATCATTAAATAATGAATAAGGCAACGTTACTTTTGCGGAGACACTGAAATCTGAACCAGACATTGGAAAAATCGGATTTGTTGCGGTATTATTTCTACTAATACCTATTGTATAAGCTAGGTTATTTGACTCTCCATCTCCAAAAGTAAACAAACCAGTATTGTAATTTTTTAAATTATAATGTTGATAACTAAGAGAATGGGATAATGTAAAATAATCATCTGGCCATTTTAATCTTTTGGCAAGACCAATAGCACCTCCTGTAATTAAAAAACGTCTAGATTTATCAACGTCCCTTCTTCTAGGATCATAAAAATACTGAACAGTGTGGGAAAGAGAGGAACTCAATTGAATGGGTTTCTTACCTCCTAACCAAGGCTCTACCAGAGAGAGGCTGTAAGTTTGATAAAAAGAACTTCCTTGAGCTCTTATTGATAATTTTTGACCATCACCCATCGGTAAAGGATGATAGGCTTCTTTCTTAAAAATATTCCGAATGGAAAAGTTGTTAAATGAAAGCCCTAGAGTACCTACAAATCCGCCACCACCATAACCGCCTTGTAATTCAATTTGACTAGATCCTTTTTCAACTACAGAATATTCCATGTCTAAGGTTCCATTATTTGGATCTACATTTTTAAAGTTTGGTGAAATTTGTTCTGCATCAAAGTAGCCTAGTTGACCAAGTTCTCTTATGGTTCTTACCACATTTCGTTTACTGTATTTTTGACCTGGGCGTGTTCTAATCTCTCTATAGATCACATGATCATTTGTTTTGTCGTTTCCAACAACGGTTATGTGATCAAAATAAGCAACTTTACCCTCATGGATACGTACTTCAAAATCAATGGTGTCATTTTTTACAGCTACCTCAACAGGATTGATACGCGAAAACAAATAACCATTATTTTGATATAAATTGGTTAAATCATTTGCTTCAGGATCAGCTACATTTTCAATTCTTTCTTGGAGTAAAACTCCATTGTAGGTGCTCCCTTCACCAATTCCTAAAACACTTCGTAATTGCCTATTGGTATATACACTATTTCCTATAAAATTGATATCACCGAAGTAATATTTTCGACCTTCTTCTACCTTGATTTTTAATGTAATATTTTTATTATCTTCTTCTACAATGGTATCACTTAGAATACGAGCATCTCTAAATCCATTAGATCTAAATTTAGTAAGCATTAATTCTTTATCAGTTTCAAAACTACTGTTGGTGAACTTTGACCTTTTCCAAATACGAAAGAATGATTTCTCTTTTGTATCCTTCATGGATGCTTTTAATTTACTGTCGCTGAGCTCTTCATTGCCTTCAATTTCAATAGAAGAAATTTTAACTTTTTTATTACGGTTAATAGTTACCGTAAGATGTTTTGAGAATTCTACCCCCAAGGTATCAACGAATGGTTTTGTGCTTATGTTAACTTCTGAATTCAGAAAACCATCTTCTTGATATTTCTTTTTGATATAGTTTTTTGTTGTAGTGATTAAGTTTTTAGTGATTTTCACACCAGGCTTTAAGTTATTATCTTTTATAATCTCTTTCTGTTTTCCCTTTTTAATTCCAACGATGGTAACATCCTTTATTTTTGGAAGTTCAACAATATTTAATTCAAGATCTACTTTATCTCCTACAATATTGGTTACATAAAATGCAATATCACTGAACAATCCTTGGTCCCAAAGTTTTTTTGTAATTTCACTAAGTTTCTCTCCAGGAATATAAATGCGATCACCAATTTTTAGACCTGTAAATGCGATTACTGTTTTTTCATTAAAACTTTGTTCGCCAGACACTGTAAGCGAATTAATAGTATATTTTTTATTTCCTTGAAGTGGGTTTTGTTGTGCAGATAATGTAAAAATAGACATGACTGTAAACAGTACAATACAACAAATCTTATTATAGGTATTTAATAGTGGACTATTATTTAAGTTGTTCACTTGTCTTTCCAAATCTTCGTTCTCTATTTTGATAATTCAATATTGCCTCAAAAAGGTTTTCTTTATTAAAATCAGGCCAAAGTGTTCTTGTAAAAAACAATTCAGCATAAGCAATTTCCCAAAGTAAAAAATTACTAATACGTTGCTCACCGCTAGTTCGTATTAGCAAATCTACATCTGGCAAATTTTGGTTATAAAGATGATTATTAATAACCGATTTGTCAATATTTTCGGGCGAAATTAGGTTATTTTTAACTTTAAGACTAATCTCTTTTACAGTTTTTATTAATTCTTCTCTAGATCCGTAACTTAAAGCTAGTGTTAAAGTCAATCTTTTATTGTCTTTAGTTTTAGTTACAACATCTTTAAGCTCATTAGCTACCTTAGTTGGCAATGAATTTATATTGCCAATTGTAGTGAGTTTGATATTGTTTTTTTGAAGTGTTTTTACTTCTTTTTTTAATGACGAAATCAATAATTTCATTAATAATTCTACCTCCAACTTTGGACGGTTCCAATTTTCATTAGAAAATGCATACAAGGTTAGGTATTTGATGTCAATTTTTGCGCAAGTTTCAACTACTTCTTTAACCGTTTTTGCACCATTTTTATGCCCAATATTTCTAAGTAATCCTTTGTTTTTTGCCCAACGCCCATTACCATCCATAATAATGGCAATGTGATGGGGTAATCGTTCGGTATTTATTTGACTTAATAGACTCATTTAAAAAAAACAATAACAGGGTTTTCTTCCAAAAGTGAAAGTTAAAGTAATTCCGGTAAATACATACCAATCATTGTTATTAATATTACCAAAGCTAACATCGTCTTGGTTATCACGAACTTTATTTGGGTTACTGCCATCAAGATTGTCTGTAAAGGTATATCGAGCTCCTATTTCAGCAGCAAGTACAAAGTTTTGTCCCAGAGTAGTTTTATAACCAACGATCATAGGAATTGCTAGGGTACTAGCATTACTATCTTTGATTATACGGTCATCATTCTTTTTTACGAGCGAATTATACCCAAGGTAAGTGATACCTGTGGATAAGTAGGGAGTATGTGCTCCTTGCCCGCTATACATACTGAACTCCCAAAAAGTATATTCCAATCCAACTGATAATTCAACAAGATTATTTTCGAATTGATAACCTCTTTCAACCCTTCTTGGGTCCTTAGACTGGCTGTCATCTCCTTCAATTTTCCCAAACAAAAAACTACCTCTAAAGGAGTGCCTTGGGCTACGATTCCACTTAAATATACCTCCATACACTGGAGTTTTAGGAGCTATGAAAGTCGTTTTACCTACATCACCAATATAATTAGCAGCGCCCAAAAAGCCACCAAGTTCATAAGTTTGAGCATTTATGATAAATGGCGTAGTTAAAATAACGAATATGATTATGTAAAACTTCATACCTCTAAAAAGACTGCAAATATAACAATAAACTTTTCATCTAGTGCTAGCATAATTGAGAGTGTCAAAATGATAAACAATAAATAAATGATTTTATTGTTTAATTTCTTTTATCCTCTCCCCATAATAACTTTTTACGAAGTGTTTTAATAAAACTATCTTCAGAAAGTTGAACTAGTTTTATTTGAAAAGTAGCTTTTTTTATGGTTATTATAGTTTCATTTTTTAGGGTTGCTATTCTAGAATCCAGTGAAACTAGATGTGATTTACCTCGTCCAGATACTTTGAGGTTAATAACGCTATTGTCAGAAACAACAAGGGGTCTAGCGTTTAAGTTGTGTGGAGCAATAGGCGTAATGACAAGACTGTTTGAGTTTGGGTCTAATACAGGCCCTCCGCAACTTAATGAGTATCCTGTTGAGCCTGTTGGTGTCGATATGATGAGACCATCTGACCAGTAGGAAGTCAAATATTTATTATTTACCATGGTCTCTACTTTGATCATGGAGGTTGTGTTTTTTCGATTTACTGCAATTTCATTTAAGGCAAAATTTAACGGTAAATTTTCTTTATTTTTTGGAGAAGTGTAAATGGATAACAAGCTTCGCTCAGAAATAATATAATTTCCCTCTAAAATTTGATGTAAACTTTCGGTTATTTTTTCTTTTTGAATCGTCGCTAAAAATCCAAGTCTTCCAGTATTAATTCCTATGATTGGAATTCCCGCTTCTTTTACGTAAGTAACTGATTTCAATATAGTTCCGTCGCCACCAATACTTAAAAAAAAGTCATAACTGTTGTCAATCTCTTTGAAAGATGAAACCTTTGAATAATTTTTTGAAATATCTTTATGTTTTTTTATACTTTTTAAAAAAG
>SGZC01000020.1 GCA_004213605.1 Flavobacteriales bacterium | reverse complement strand
TGATACCCTAGAGTTGTTAATTCTATACTCGTTAATCGATCGTTGGCTCCTACCGTAATTAACCCTGAAGAGGCTCTATTTCTTCCAAGTACATCTTTACTATTTGTTAGACTCGCTCCTGTTTGTTCAATATCTTTTCGGTATCCGCCAAATAATATCTTTCTGTTTTTTTTACTAACTAATACTTTGCCCGATAAACCATATTTAAATTTTTGATCTTTAAATCCATAGGCGCCAAACCCTTCAATTCTCCAGGGATCATTTTGTCCAAAATAGGTTCTACCTCCTAACCTAAGTCGAAGTCCTTCTACCTCATTATATCCAAATATTGAAAAAACTGGTCCTGCATCAAAACCTTTAAATTCATAATAACCACTTGCTATTAAAGCTCCTAATGTATATAAATTTTTGAAACGAGGAACAGTTATTAAAGTGTCTAGCATTTTATAGACTCCTTTCTCATCTTTACTTAAAGCTTCCATTCTTCTTTCTTCCCAAAATTGATCAGATCTATTGTACACTTCGTATTCGTATGGATCTATATTCTCTTTATAAAAAGATTCTTGTTTTGGTGTGTCAAATTCGTAATTATCATATAATGTAGTTCTTTTTCCATACATTCCATTGGCGCTCTCTTTTTTTCTAAAACTAAAATCACTTAGCATGTAATCTTTTGTAATTAAAAAAGTTGAATCGTTTAACACATCGTATTCTTGCTCAATGTAAATTTCACGGATCCAATTTAAGTTGGCGCTTTTAGAAGCTTGCAAATTAATCTCTTTCAGGGCCCAAGTACTGTCATTTACCCAAAAATCCCCTTTAAAAGTTAATTCATTTTTTCTTCTGGGGTAATACACAATATTATAACACCACTTATCTCCAATATAGGCGCTATCAAGCAGTACATAATTGTAGACGTTGACACCGGTTTTAGACAAAGGGCTAGTAAACGCAACATCAAAAAATTTTAGATGATTATCGTAAATATCAAAATCTGCATATAAGTCTTTAATCAATTCAATAAAAGTTTGATTGTTTTCAAATCCAGAATTTTTATTTCCTTCCAATATTTCGGTCTCTTTATTAATGATGTTATCACCATAGACTTTTGAGAAAGCCTCATTAATGAAGAGCGGCAAGTAGGTATTCCCAGTTATTCTGGAAGTATCTACTTGATCAAAAATAAATTCCATGCCTCTAAATGTTCTGCTATTTATTAAAGCACTGTCAATGGTATTTAGGTCAAACTCAAGTTTTTCATACTTATTATAGGTGTACTGTTTGAATTTCTTTACACCATTTGCTCTTCTATTTTCCCATATTTTTTTTAGAATGTCTATTGCAGGATTATTTTTTTTAGATTGTTTACCGCTAAAAATCACTACTTCTTTCAATGAAGCTGATTCTTCTTCTAAAATAATATTCATTTTAAAATTATTCTTTTCAGATAGCAGAATCTCTAAAGTTTTATATCCCACAAATGAAAAAACTAAATAAGTGTGTGTGTCGTATGTCTCTAAATAGAACCTTCCATTTTCATTGGTAATGGTTCCATCATTTGAATTCTTAAAAAAAACATTTGCATAAGCGATAGGATCGCCAAATTCATCTTTAACCTCTCCACTTACTTTACTTTGAGAGTGTAAAGAGATTGACGTGAACAGCAATAAAAGAAAATAAAAATAGTTCATCAAAAGTAATTCGATGTTAAATGAATACGGATTAAAAAGAAAGGTTTAAAAAAAACCCTATTTATATAACACTTTTTTTACTGCCTTTATTACATCATTACTATTAGGCAACCATTCCTCTAACAATACCGGGGAAAAAGGAGCAGGTGTATCCGCAGTATTTAATTTGATAATTGGAGCGTCCAGATAATCGAAAGCCTGTTCTTGTACTTGATAGGTAATTTCGGTAGCAATATTTCCGTAAGGCCAAGCCTCTTCTAAAATTACAAGACGGTTTGTTTTTTTTACAGAATCAATAATTGCCTTGTCATCAAGAGGTCGAACGGTTCGCAAATCAATTACTTCACACTCTATTCCCTCTTCGGATAAAACATCTGCGGCTTTGTAGGCCTCTTTAATAATCTTCCCAAAAGAAACAATGGTTACATCGGTACCTTCACGTTTAATATCAGCAACACCTAACGGAATAAGATACTCCCCCTCTGGAACTTCTGCTTTATCGCCATACATCTGCTCACTTTCCATAAAAATAACAGGATCATTATCGCGGATAGCACTTTTTAAGAGCCCCTTAGCATCCTTGGGATTACTAGGCACAACCACTTTCAATCCAGGACAATTTGCATACCAACTTTCAAAAGCTTGAGAATGAGTTGCTGCCAATTGCCCAGCTGATGCTGTGGGTCCTCTGAAAACGATAGGGATATTGAATTGACCACCACTCATTTGTCGCATTTTTGCAGCATTATTGATGATTTGATCTATTCCAACAAGCGAAAAATTAAAAGTCATAAACTCTACTATAGGCCTGTTCCCATTCATGGCAGAACCAATAGCAATTCCTGAAAAACCAAGTTCTGAAATAGGTGTGTCGATTACTCTTAATTCACCAAATTCATCTAACATTCCTTTACTTGCTTTGTATGCTCCATTATATTCAGCAACTTCCTCACCCATTAAATATATGGTTTCGTCACGACGCATTTCTTCACTCATCGCCTCACAAATTGCTTCTCTAAACTGAATTGTTTTCATAGTATGTCATCTAATTTACTTTCAAATCTGAATGCCATCAGATTTAAAAAAATTTTATTTAAAATTTCTCTTTTTAAAAGAAAAACAAAAATACTATTATTTATATGTGGCTCACTAATTTTTTCTAAAGATTTAACGATTTTTTATTATGCACGCATAGTAAAATTGAGAAAAATATACCTACATTTGCAGTTCAAAACACGATATCTATTTTTTCGGAATAGAAATATAGTTTTTAAGATAAAAAATAAAAAAAAATATGAAAATTTTAGTGTGCATTAGTCACGTTCCTGACACCACATCAAAGATTAATTTCACCGACGAAAACTCAAAGTTTGATACGAATGGTGTACAATTTGTTATTAACCCCAACGACGAATTTGGATTGACAAGAGCAATGTGGTTCAAAGAAAAACAAGGTGCAACAGTACATGTTGTGAATGTTGGCGGACCAGAGACAGAACCTACATTGAGAAAAGCCTTAGCCATTGGTGCTGACCAAGCAATAAGAGTTAATGCAATACCAACAGACGGATTTTTTGTTGCAAAACAATTAGCTCATGTTGTTAAAGAGGGAGCTTATGATTTAGTTCTAGGAGGTCGTGAATCCATTGATTACAATGGAGGAATGGTTCCCGGGATGATTTCTAAACTTACGGGATTTAACTTTATAAACACTTGTATTAGCCTAGAGGTAGATGGCTCAAATGCTATCGCTGCTCGTGAAATAGATGGTGGAAAAGAAATTATCAGCACATCACTTCCTTTAATTGTAGGGGGTCAAAAAGGGATTGTTCAAGAGTCTGATCTCCGTATTCCTAATATGAGAGGAATTATGCAAGCGCGTTCAAAACCATTAAATGTAACGGAGCCTATCGATTCAAATTCTGAAATTAATTTCGATAATTTCAGCAAACCAGATGCAAAAGGTTCCGTTAAATTAGTTGATAATGTAAATGATTTAGTTGAACTTTTACACAACGAAGCTAAAGTTATTTAAAAAACCAAAATGCAGTTTTAAATTTAAGAACTGTATCACCAAAATAAATTTAAAAATATGTCAGTATTAGTTTATACAGAATCTGAAGAAGGAAAATTTAAAAAAATTGCTTTTGAGGCTGTCTCTTATGCCAAAGGCATAGCAAACATGTTGGGTACCAAAGTAACCGCAGTTTCAATAAACGGAAAACATACAGATCAATTAGGAAAGTATGGTGCTTCAAAAGTGTTAAGTGTCTCTAGTGAGCAGTTAGATAATTTCAATGCTTTAGCTTATGCAGATGTAATAGCACAAGCTGCACAGCAAGAAGCTTCAAATGTTGTAATCATTTCTTCTAGTGCTAATTGTAAATATTTAGCTCCCTTACTTGCCATTAATTTGGAAGCTGGTTATGTTCCAAATGTAATTGAATTGCCCTTTAGCATAACACCTTTTAACATTAAATCGAATGTGTTTTCTAATAAAGCATTTGCTAACTCTGAAATTACGACAGAAAAAAAATTAATTGGATTGGCAAAAAATGCATTTGGTATAGTTGAAAGTAATACTTCATCCATTCAAGAAAATTTTTCTCCAGTGATTTCAGAAGATAATCTTCATACAAAGGTCACCTCAGTGGAAAAATCAACCGATAAAATTACTATTGCAGATGCCGACATTGTTGTCTCTGGTGGACGAGGCTTAAAAGGGCCTGAAAACTGGGGAATGATTGAAGAATTAGCGGAAACTTTAGGTGCAGCAACAGCTTGTTCAAAACCAGTTAGTGATTTAGGGTGGAGACCTCATAGTGAACATGTCGGACAGACCGGTAAGCCTGTTTCATCCAATTTATACATCGCTGTCGGAATTTCCGGGGCAATACAACACTTAGCGGGTGTAAATTCCTCCAAAGTTAAAGTTGTTATCAACAGTGATTCTGAAGCTCCATTTTTTAAAGCAGCTGATTATGGGATTGTTGGTGATGCTTTTGAGTATGTTCCTCAACTAATCCAAAAATTAAAAGAGTTTAAAAGTAATAACGCATAATTTTTTATTAATTTGTGCCTGAATAAAGGGGCTGTTTAATTTTAGGGAAGTCCATAAAATTAAACAGTTTTTTTTTGAACACTATTTAATGAGTTTAGTTAGACTTAACATAAAAGGAATTTCATACAGTCAAACACAAAATGGTGCTTATGCATTAATTTTGAGCGAGGAGAATGGAGATCGAAAATTACCGATTGTGATAGGTGCCTTTGAAGCTCAATCAATTGCGATAGCACTCGAAAAAGAAATCATGCCTCCAAGACCTCTTACCCATGATCTTTTTAAAACTTTTGCTAAAAGGTATAAAATTGTTGTTAAACAAGTCATTATACACAAATTACGTGACGGTGTTTTTTATTCAAGTATTATTTGTGAACGAGAAAAGATTGAAGAAATAATTGACGCAAGAACAAGTGACGCTATTGCGTTAGCACTCCGATTTAATGCTCCTATTTTTACCTATAAAAACATTTTAGATCAAGCAGGAATTCATACGGAAGTAGGTCCTAAGAAAACAGATCTTTCAAAGAAAACAACAACAGCCACCGAACAAATCTTGATTGAAGGAGAACGAAAAGAAGATATTTCTGAAAACGATTTCAGCAAACACTCCTTAAAGGCTCTAAAGAAACTACTGACGGAGGCCGTAACTAATGAAGAATATGAAAAAGCCGTCAGAATTAGAGACGAAATTTCAAAAAGAAAATAATATCCCATGCAAAAGAATTTATTAGTTCTACTATTATCATTGGTTCCTTTTTTTATACTTGGACAAGATTTAGAAAAAAAATGGAAATTTTCAAGTATTGAAGATTCAAAAGGAAATCCAATTGCAAAAATTAATAAAGAAACCGATTATCTCAACATAACAGAAAGTTCCTTTTCATACTTCATCGAGTCAAAAAATAACTTAAAAGCAAAAGGAGATCTTATATTTCAAAATAACTTATTGGTATTTTATTATACATTGCCCAACGACACCATCAGAAGATATAAGATCACAGAACATACTGATTCTACTTTGGTTTTTAAAGAAAAAAAGGTTTATTATAAATTTTACTCGAACAATGACAACACAGAGGGAGTATTACTAACAACTGCTAAAAACAAAAAATATTCGGAGATTATCCCAAGTCAGGGGATTACTTTTACCAGTGTTTGGAAAGGTATTCTAGGGATGTTTTCCTTGTTGTTTATTTCTTTTTTATTTAGTAGTAACAGGAAAGCGATTAACTGGAAAACTGTTGGAATTGGACTAGCTTTTCAATTAATTATAGCGATCGGCGTCTTGAAAGTATCTTTTGTTCAAAATGCTTTTGAAGGGGTCGGAAAAATATTTGTAAGTATTTTAGATTTCACAAAAGCTGGGAGTAAGTTTTTGTTTGAAGGCTTGGTAGTAGACATGGATACTTTTGGATTTATTTTTGCTTTCCAAGTTTTACCGACTATTATATTTTTCTCAGCATTAACATCGGTTTTATTTTATTTAGGAATTATTCAAAAACTAGTAAAAGCGTTTGGCTGGATGTTATCTAAGTTATTAAAAATTTCCGGTGCTGAAAGTCTGAGTGTCGCTGGAAACGTATTTCTTGGCCAGACCGAAGCGCCTCTTTTAATAAAAGCTTATTTAGAAAAAATGAATAAATCTGAAATGCTTTTAGTAATGATTGGAGGGATGGCAACTGTAGCTGGTGCTGTTTTGGCGGCCTATATTGGTTTTTTAGGAGGTGATGACCCTAATCTTAGATTGTTATTTGCGAAACATTTATTAGCGGCCTCAGTTATGGCTGCACCAGGAGCTATAGTTATATCAAAAATATTATACCCACAAACCGAAAAAATCAATTCTACTGTAGAAGTTTCTGTTGAAAAAATAGGTACTAATATTTTAGATGCAATCGCAAACGGGACCACAGAGGGTCTACGTTTAGCTGTAAATGTTGGGGCTATGTTGTTGGTGTTTGTTGCTTTTATAGCTATGTTTAACGGAATTTTAGGTTGGCTAGGCGATTGGACCTCTTTAAATAGTTGGGTTGCTGCCAATTCCTCCTATTCTGAACTTTCAATAGAAGCTATTTTAGGAACTATTTTTGCACCACTCATGTGGTTAATAGGCGTTGCGAAAGAAGACATGATGATGATGGGGCAATTATTAGGAATTAAATTAGCCGCTAGCGAATTTGTAGGTTATATTCAGCTAGCTGATTTAAAAAATATTGAAAACGCCGCGCATCTAACCTATGAAAAATCAATCATTATGGCCACCTACATGCTATGTGGATTTGCTAATTTTGCGTCCATAGGTATCCAAATTGGAGGGATTGGATCTTTAGCTCCAGGACAAAGAAAAACTTTGTCTAAATTTGGGATGAAAGCCCTAATTGGCGGTAGTATTGCATCTCTAATTTCTGCTACCATCGCAGGTATGATTATTGGATAAATTATTCTAGTTAATAACTTTTAATAATAATAAAGACTAATAGAAATATTAAATCATGGCTTTATTTATTTTTATCAGCAGAGTTATTTGAATACTATTTTTTAGAAAAATTATCTATGAAACAATATCACGAGCTTATTAAGCATGTCCTTGAAAATGGAACTGTAAAAAAAGATCGAACAGGAACTGGAACAAAGAGTGTATTCGGTTATCAAATGCGTTTTGATTTAAGTGAAGGATTCCCGATGGTTACTACCAAAAAACTTCATTTAAAATCTATTGTTTATGAATTACTATGGTTTTTAAAAGGAGATACCAATATAAAATACCTTCAGAAAAACGGCGTTCGAATATGGAATGAATGGGCCGATGTAAATGGAGATTTAGGTCCCGTATATGGTTACCAATGGCGTAATTGGAATGGAGATGAAATTGATCAGATCAGTGAAATCATTGAAACTCTCAAAAACAATCCTGATAGTAGAAGAATGCTAGTCTCTGCCTGGAATCCAAGTGTTTTACCAGATACTGGCAAATCATTTTCAGATAATGTTGCCAATGGGAAAGCCGCATTACCTCCTTGTCATGCATTTTTTCAGTTTTATGTAGCCGATGGTAAATTATCGTGTCAGCTTTACCAACGAAGTGCTGATATTTTTCTAGGAGTCCCTTTCAATATTGCTTCTTATGCATTATTCACTATGATGATGGCACAAGCCTGTGGATTGGAAGCAGGAGATTTTGTACATACTTTTGGAGACGCACACATCTATAGTAATCATCAAGAACAAATAGAACTTCAGCTATCTCGAGATCCAAAACCATTGCCAAAAATGATTTTAAATCCCGACGTCAAAAATATTTTTGATTTTACTTTTGACGATTTTACCCTGGTAGACTATGAGCACCACCCACACATTAAAGGGACTGTAGCTATTTAAAAATCACAACAACTATTTAAATTAATAAAAATATGTTCTCTACATCTAAAAAAGAAAACCAAAAAGAATCCGAACAACGAGAACAATACGTGTATGCTAGTGAACGAATCGAGCAAAAAAAAGGATTGTTATCTCATTTTATTTACTTCATTGCAGGTTCTATTATACTTTGTATTATCAATCTCGTATTAGCAATTGGTATAGAAATTACATTTCTAAATTACAATTGGTTTGTTTGGGTAACAGTATTGTGGGGGTTTATTTTTCTGACTCATATATTTAATGTTTTTATAAAAAATAGATTTATGGGTAAAGAATGGGAACACCGTCAATTAGAAAAATTAAAAGCTTTACAAGAAAAACGAATTTTAGAATTAGGTAAAAAAGTCAATGCTAAAACTCCAATACTTGAAGATTTGAATAAAGAAAAAAATCTAGCCCCGAATAAAGAAATATGATAACCTTGATAGCTGCTGCTGGCATTAATAACGAACTAGGCAAGGACAATGACTTAGTTTGGCATTTACCGATTGATTTTAAGCGATTTAAAGAACTCACTACTAATCATCATATTATCATGGGAAGAAAGACATTTGAATCCTTCCCAAAACCACTTCCAAACCGAATTCACATCGTAATAACTCGGAATAAGACTTATCAAGCAGAAGGAGCTATTGTTGTACACTCTATGGAAGAGGCTTTAAGCCTTGTTAATAATGATGATCAACCTTTTATTATTGGAGGTGGAGAAATTTATGAAATTGGAATGGGGGTTGCTGATAAAATCGAATTAACTAGAGTTTTTGGTTCTTTCGAGGCAGATACTTTTTTTCCTGAAATTCCTAAGGACAAGTGGAAGTTAGTAAAAGAGGAGCATCACTTAAAAGATGACAAACATCTATTTGATTTTTCATTTCAAACTTTCGTCAGAAATTAATTCAATTTAATTTATGTTCAATTAAAAAGCTATTTTTACACGCTCACAGATACTAACAATAGCAGAAAAACTCACAATTATGAATGCATATATTTTTCCTGGACAAGGAGCGCAATTTACAGGAATGGGATTGGATCTTTTTGAGAATTCGTCAAAGGCTAAAAAATTATTTGAAGAAGCGAATGAATTATTGGGCTTTGATATCACGAAAATCATGTTTGAAGGGACTCCAGAAGAATTAAAAGAAACTAAGGTGACGCAACCAGCAATTTTTTTGCATTCAACTATATTGGCATCAGTACTTGACAAATCTTTTCAACCAGATATGGTTGCGGGACATTCTTTGGGAGAAATTTCTGCATTAGTTGCCAATAAAACATTGGCTTTTAAAGACGGATTACTTTTAGTGTCTAAAAGAGCACAAGCGATGCAAAAAGCATGTGAACTTGAGCCGTCAACAATGGCTGCTGTATTAAATTTAGAAGATGCTGTTGTAGAAAAAATATGTGCTAATACCCCTGGAATTGTTGTCGCTGCAAATTATAATTGTCCCGGGCAATTAGTAATCTCTGGCGAAGTAAACGCTATTAATCAAGCTTGTGAAGCGATGAAAGAAGCTGGTGCCAGAAGAGCTTTAGTTTTACCTGTTGGAGGAGCTTTTCACAGTCCTTTAATGGAACCAGCACGAGAGGAATTAGCTACAGCAATTGAACATACAAAATTTTCGATTCCTGAGTGCCCAATCTATCAAAATGTAAGTACTATCGCTACCAAAGACCCCGCTATTATTAAGAAAAACTTAGTATCGCAATTAACGGCTCCCGTTAAATGGACACAGAGCATGCAACAAATGATTAATGATGGAGCAACAAATTTTATTGAAGTTGGCCCAGGTAATGTATTACAGGGATTAATGAGAAAAATTGATCGAAATGTGGCAACAGAAAAAGCTGCTATTTAATTTTTCTTACTTTTTTTTCCCAATTCCAAGAAGATAATAAGGATTCTTCCATACTTTTTTCAGCTTTCCAACCCAATACATCATTTGCTTTTTTTATGTCAGCATAAACCGAAATTACGTCGCCTTCTCGACGGTTCACAATTTTATAATTTAATTTTTGCTGCGTTACTTTTTCAAAAGCATGTACTACTTCTAAAACGGAACTTCCTTTGCCGGTTCCAATATTAAATGTTTCGAATTGGTTGGAATTTCTATCTTTTAATAAACGTTCTAAAGCAACTACATGTGCTTTTGCTAAATCAACCACATGGATATAGTCTCGGATACAACTTCCGTCTTCTGTTGGATAATCATCCCCAAAGACGGATAACTGATCTCTTAATCCAGCAGCTGTCTGAGTTATAAATGGAACTAAATTTTGCGGAATTCCCAGAGGCAATTCTCCTATTTTAGACGAATCGTGAGCTCCAATTGGATTAAAATACCTTAATGCAATCGATTTTAAATTGGATACTTTACAAGAATCATTCAAGATTTCTTCACTTATCTGTTTGGTGTTTCCATAGGGTGAAGTCGCCTTTTTGATAGGAGCGCTCTCATCTATTGGCAGTTTATCTGGTTCTCCATAAACCGTACATGAAGAACTGAAAATAAAGTTTTCGATAGTATAGTTGTTGCACGCTTGCAACAAGTAAATTAATGTAGATAGATTATTTTCGTAATACAATAATGGATTTTCAACACTTTCTCCTACCGCTTTACTAGCAGCAAAATGAATAATTCCTGAAATATCTTGATACTTTTCAAAAAATTGAATGACTTCGCTTTTTTGACGCAAATCAATTTTTTCAAATAGAGGTATTTTTCCTGTAATTTCAATAATTCCATCCAAAACTTCCAAAGAAGAATTTGACAAATTATCAATAATCACCGCTTCAAACCCTGCGTTTTGAAGTTCAACAACAGTATGAGAACCTATGTAACCCAAGCCACCTGTCACTAAAACTTTTTGCATATTAATTGTTTTTTAAAAAATCAATCACGGTTTTCGTAATAAACTCAATTTGTTCGTTGTCTAATTCGGTATGCATCGGTAAAGAAATTACTTCTTTTACTAACTGATTTGTAACTTTAAAATCTTCCTCATTATAACGCTTGTCTGCATAAGCTTTTTGAAGATGTAATGGAATAGGGTAATACACTCCACAAGGGATTCCTTTATCGTTTAAATGGGCAACCAATGCATCTCGATCGATATTGACAACTTTTAAGGTATATTGGTGAAATACATGACAGTCACAATTCTTCATATCGCAGGAACAGTGTTCACAACCATAACTAGGAGTTATGATATTTGCTATTCCAGAAAAAGCATTATTGTATTTTATAGCTGCTTCAAGTCGTGCTTGATTATAAGCATCTAATTTTGGCAACTTTGCTCGTAAAACTGCTGCTTGAATTGAATCCAATCGGGAGTTTACACCAACTACATCATGATGGTACCTTACGTACATCCCATGATTCACAATTCCCCTGATGGTATGAGCCAACTCGTTATCATTTGTAAATATAGCTCCTCCATCTCCATAACAACCAAGGTTTTTAGAAGGAAAAAAAGAAGTGGAGGCTACATGCCCAATAGTCCCAGTTTTCTTTTTAGTTCCATCTTTGGAGGTGTAAACACCTCCTATTCCTTGAGCATTATCCTCAATTACAAATAAGTTGTGAGCATTTGCAATATCCATAATCTCATCCATATTTGCGGCTAAACCAAATAAATGAACCGGTACAATTGCCTTAGTTTTTGGAGTAATTGCTCTTTTAATTGCACTTGTATCAATATTAAAACTTACTGGATCTACATCTACTAACACTGGGGTTAACCCCAATAAAGCAATAACTTCTACCGTTGCAGCAAAAGTAAAATCCGCTGTAATCACTTCATCACCTGGCTTTAAACCTAATCCCATCATGGCTATTTGCAATGCATCGGTCCCATTTGCGCAAGGAATAACATTTTTAACCCCTAAATAGTCTTCTAATTCTTTCTGAAATCCATGAACTTCAGGACCGTTTATAAAGGCTGAAGATTCGATGACATTTAAGATAGAACTATCAACTTGTTCTTTTATTCCGTTATACTGACCTTTGAGGTCAACCATTTGTATCTTTTTCATTTTTTTCTAGTACGTCAGATAATTAATTAAAAATGCGAAGCTTTCTAAAATATTTAGCGCAAAATTACAAAATTTGAAATCGGCATACAATCTAATTCCTTAAAGAAACGTATTTTAGCTGTACAGTAATTATCGATGCATTTACTTTATAATTTTTCTACACTTTTAGCGAGCAAGTTAATTTTGCTGTCTCCGCTTTTTAGTCCTAAGATGGATTTATTTGTAAAAGGAAGAAAATCTGTAACAAATACATTAAAAAATACCCTTAAAAAAGGTGATAAGACGGTATGGTTTCACTGTGCCTCTTTGGGAGAATACGAGCAAGGAGTTCCTATTATAAAAAAAACAAAAGAAGAATTTCCTGATTATAAAATTATTGTCAGCTTTTTTTCTCCATCAGGTTTTGAAGTCAAGAAAAACAATACACTTGCCGACTGCACAGTTTACCTTCCTTTAGATACTCCAAAAAATGCAAAAAACTTTATTGATTTGTTGCAGCCATCAGTGGCTATTTTCATTAAATATGAATTTTGGCCTAACTATCTCTTTGAATTAAAAAAGAAAAACATCCCTACTATTTTGGTTTCAGGTTTATTTCGAAAAGACCAAGTTTTTTTCAAATTTTATGGAGGGTTTATGAGAAAAACTTTAAATAGTTTTAGTCACTTTTTTGTACAAGATCAACTTTCGAAAAGTTTGTTAGAGCAGATAAAATTTGAAGCAGTTACCGTTAGTGGTGATACTCGATTTGATCGGGTTAACGATCAATTATCGATGAATAACGAATTGGATTTTATGAACTTATTTAAACAAGACCTATTTTGTTTGGTGTGCGGAAGTACTTGGCCTGAAGACGAATCAATTTTAATCCATTATATCAATAATTTTTCAAACAATACAAAGTTTATAATCGCTCCCCACGAAGTAACAAAAAAAAGAGTTGAAAATATTAAGAAAAAACTAAAGGTAAAAACGGTATTGTACTCTGAGAGAGGAACTACTAATATTTCAGATTGTCAAGTTCTTATTATCGATACCATCGGTCTTTTAACTAAAATTTATAACTATGCAAATGTTGCTTACATAGGTGGAGGAATGGGTGAAACCGGATTGCATAATATCCTAGAAGCTGCAACCTTCGGAGTTCCAATTATAATAGGTAAAAATTATACCCATTTCCCAGAAGCAAAAAAATTAAAAGAATTAAATGGATTGTTTTCAGTCGCAACTCCACAAGAGTTTACACATGTTTTCAATCAATTAAAAACAGATACATCATTTTGTGAAAAAACAGGGGTGATCTCAAAAAATTTTATTTTGAACAACAGAGGTGCAACAAATAGGGTCCTTAACTACCTACAACAGTTAAAAATTTAAATACTTATTGCAGTCGATTAATTTGCCCTTTTAAATCATCCATAGATTGCTGCAACTGTTTGAGTAAAGTGCTTTCTGAGGGCTCATCAATACCAAAAGTTAATTTACTATTGACTTGCCATAACTCTTGAACATCATTGATATTAACCTCGATAGGTAAGTACTCTTGGTTAAGGGATAGTAGTCTAATTTTTGCAGAATGATTTACTTTTTCAAGCTTTTTAACCAATACAGAATCATGAAGTACCACAATATAAATTTTATTATCTGATGCCTCTGCAATATTTGAAACAGATCTTCCCAAAACCCAATCATTAGGACGAATATTAGGCAACATACTGTCACCCTCTACCTGAAACCCTCTGTAGGTAGCATTTCTAAATTGTGGTAGGGGTAAATTAAATACGGGTAGGGTTTGATACCAATCTACATCCTGTATATTGTGTGGATAGCCTGCAGCTGCCTTCTGGTTTACCAGTATGATAGCATCCGTATTATCTTCTTTAATACTAATGACTTTTGGGCTTAGATCTTTACCATCAATGGTAATGTATTGTTGAAAACTTTCCCCAAATAACCAAAGCGGATTGATCTGAAAATTTTTTAATAAACTCATGACAACTTTTCCAGGAATTTTTGTTTTTCCACGTTCAATATCAACGGTACTGTTTCCTAATTCTAAAAAATCAGCAAACGCTTGTTGCGTATAATTCTGTTCCTCTCGAACTTTTTTGAAACGTTTTGCAGCTACAGTTATCTCTTTATCCATACTCAAATATAATTAAAATATGGAATAATTCCAATTCAATTATGGAATTGTTCCATAATTAACTAACTTTTGATTATAATACATAAAAAAGACATCAATAATCGTTGATTAATTGGGACATCCAACTAAATAAATTATTAATTTTTTTTCTCTAAAAATACTTTGATGTTCTTTTAAAAGTTTTAAATTTGCAACCGCTTTGACAACAAAGCTGGCTCATTTAAACGCGAAAATAGCTCAGTTGGTAGAGCGCCACCTTGCCAAGGTGGAGGTCGCGGGTTCGAATCCCGTTTTTCGCTCGATTCGAATTTTTCGATAAAAATCCACATGCTGAAGTGGTGGAATTGGTAGACACGCTGGACTTAAAATCCAGTGGACAGTAATGTCCGTACGGGTTCAAGTCCCGTCTTCAGTACAAAACCCGTAATAAGCTTATTACGGGTTTTTTTGTAAAAAAAAGTCACTTGTAAAAGATAAGATTTATCATTTTTAGTAATTTAGTGATTATTAAAATTTAAAAAATGATTCATAAGTTAGGGATACTTTTTTCTAATGTATATCTCAAATACATGCCCAATGCATTTGTATTTGCCCTATTACTTACCTTCATGACCGGGTTCGGATCTTATATTTGGTTAGAAGCTAGTCTTTTTGACATCATTAAATCCTGGTATCAGGGCTTTTTCGATTTAATTGGCTTTGCCATGCAGATTGTTTTAATAATCATCACTGGATTTAGTATTGCTCTATCACCTGCTGTAAAAAATGGAATTGATTCACTTTCAAGATACATAAAGACTCCCGCTCAGGTTTATTTCTTCGTGGTTTTTATCGGAATGATTCTTTCTCTTGTAAGCTTTGGTTGGCTGGTAATTACCAGTGTATTAGCTAGAGAGTTGGCTTTACGAGTAAAAGGAATCAATTACCCTTTTTTAATTGCCTGTGTCTATTTTTCGTTCAACAGCTGGGTTTTAGGGCTCTCTAGTTCCATTCCCTTACTTTTAAATTCTGAAAATAATTTTTTAATTGAAAACGGTATACTTAGCGATATTATTCCTACCTCGTTTACCTTACAATCTTCATTAAATATTGTGATGATTTTTTTATTGGTTATTGTGGCCCCTTTTGTGATGTTTTTATTGCGTCCAAAATCTTCAGAAAATAAAGAATTAAAAGATTTACTAGTTTCAAATGAAAGTCAAAATAACCAAACTATCAAAGAAGAAGCTGCTCGTTTAAATTTACCTTATAGAACGCTTTCAGACTCTTTAAACAATAGTGTCATTCTACAAATGATCACAGTTTTAATGGGACTTTCCTATATAATTTTTCATTTTAGCACGAAAGGACTGGACCTAAATTTCAATATTATGATTTTCACTTTCTTAATGATAGGAATGTTACTTCATAAAACACCCGCTAGGTATGTAATTTCTATGAAAAGGTCAAGTAGTAATATATCAGGGATTTTATTTCAGTATCCTTTTTATGCAGGAATTATGGGAATTATGCTTTATACAGGCTTAGGGGATCGATTGGGAGAAATGATGGCGTCCATGGCAACGCTAGAGACCTATCCGTTTTTTGCCTATTTGATAGGCGGAATTGTCAACTTTGCCATCCCATCTGCAGGCGGAGAATTTGCCGTAATAGGTCCCAGTTTAATAAATGCGATTACAGAAATTGGCACTGGCTTACCCCAAGAAAAAATTACAGCAATGATAGCTCGAGCATCTTTATCTACAGCGTATGGAGAAAGTTTAAGTAATATGTTACAACCTTTTTATCTATTAATTGTATTACCTATTATGGGTAAAGGTGTAAAACTTCAAGCTAGAGATATTATGGGGTATTTAGTCATCCCATTTTTGATCTTTTTTATCATACAATCGTTACTCATTGTATATTGGCCTTTGTAAACTGTTTTACAGATACCTAACTAAAGCATACTAAAGTTATTCATTTCTTGCTCATTTAAATGCCTCCAGCGTCCTCTCGGTAAATCCTTTTTAGTAAGCGGCCCTATTGTAACACAATCTACTTTTACTACATTGTATTTTAAATGGTCAAAAATAGTTCTAATGATACTGTTCCCTATGTGTTTAATTTTTAAACCCACCTCTTTTTTTGGGGCGTTATTTACCCAACTTACCTCCTCTACTTCAATAGTTTTAGCATTGATTTTAAGTCCCTCCTTTATGCTTTGAAGATCTTCTGCTTTTAAATTTTTATCCAATTCAATATGAAACAAACGAGAAATACCATGACGTGTAAATTTTTGCATGAACTCGTCATCATTAGTAAACAGTAGTAAACCTGTTGCGTTCCTGCCCAATCGACCAATAGGATGCAACGGAATGTTTGATGCGTTAGCAACTAAATCCATCACCGTATTTCCTTTACTCTCACTCGTTGTAGTTGCAAAGCCTTTTGGCTTATTTAACAATACATATCTTTTGGGTTCTGGACTGATTCTTCTACCATCAAACTTCACTTCGTCACTAGGTTTTACTTTAAAACCCATTTCGTTAACAATAGAACCGTTCACCGAAACACTTCCTACTTGAATATACATGTCGGCCTCTCTTCTAGAACAAATCCCTGAATTCGCAATGTATTTGTTTAATCGAATTCCGTCTGCAGCGGTGGAAGGTTTTTTTGATGAATTCGGTTTTGAGTTAGATGCATACCCAGCTTTATTGAAAGGCTTTGATTTTTTACCTTTATCAAATGATTTCCCTCTGCGTTTATTGTCTTGTTGTTTAGCCATATCAATACATTATCTACCTAGGCAGCTTTTTTTTAATTTTTGCAAAGATAGGGAATGTCTGTGGGTTTAAAGCATCAAAAAGAGAAATCCCAAAACCAAACAAAAAGGAGTTAATCTTTAAAATCTGTAGTGGATTGCCGTTCCCTGTTAACGATTAATTTGGTGACATCAGGGCGAGAATAATGTCCTGCTGGATCAAAATTTTGACGTTCCTCAAGTACCTTATTAAAGTCTAAGGTGTGGTATATATTTCCCTCTTTTAAAAGAACTGGAGCCACTAACCATTCTCCATCTGGTCCAGCAATACAGCTCCCCCCGTTGGCTAAAATGGCAGGAGAATTTGCCACTATTTCTTTAAAATAATGAGTGTCACTAGGAAAATCTTCCTTGGTCATTAACGAAGAAACTGAAATTACAAAGCTTCTTGATTCCTTGGCAATAAAACGAGTAATGTCTTTGGTATTGTGGTCGCTTCCTGGCCAAACTGCAACATGTAAATCTTCTCCTTGAGCATATAGAGAAGCTCTTGGAAGGGGCATCCAATTTTCCCAACAATTTAAACCCCCAACAGTGAATTTTTTTAGAGAATGCACTTTTAATCCGTGACCATCTCCGGGAGACCAAGTGAGTCTTTCATCATAGGTAGGTTGTAATTTACGATGCACCGATTGAATCGCACCAAGCGAATTAATATAGACCAACGAAGCATAAAGACTATGCCCCCCTCTATCTTTAGGACATTCAATAATGCCTAAATAAATTGCAATCTGATGTTTTTTAGCTAAAGCACATAGTTCGCTTAAATCACCATTTTCTATAGTGACTGAGTTATTTATATAATGTGCATGCAGCTCTTTGTTCATTTTTGTATTCCATGCAGCTCCATTAGTTAAAGCCAGCCAAAAGGGATACCCAGGCAGTAATCCTTCTCCAAAAACAATAAGTTCCGCATGGTTTTTGGCAGCCTCAGAAATACTATTTTTTATTTTTTGAAGAGTCGCCTCTTTTTTAAACCAAACAGGGCTTATTTGAGCTAATGCAACTTTTAATAAATGATTGTTTTTCATCCATTAAAAATACTAAAAAATTAAAATGAAATCCTATTTGCATTGATTAAAAAAATACAAAACACTCCAATAACGACGACAAACTTTAGAATATTATGCAATACCAAATAATGTATTTTTTTGTTTGATTTCCATAATAAAATAATAAATACCAGAAGGGCTATTATACTCCCTAAAAAATAAAAATCCATCGCTCCAATATCAAATTTAACTATGAGCAAATAAGTAGGTAGCAAGGCCAGAAGACTCAAAAAAGTCAGTATTTTTTTGGAAGTCAAACTTCCATAAATAACAGGTATTGTGTGGTAGTTTTGTAAAAGATCTCCTTTCAAATTTTCTAAATCTTTGACCAATTCTCGCATCGATATGATAAGGAATAAAAAAGTTGCATGAACGAAAATAACTAGATCGAAGTTTTTGTAGTATACAAAAACAGCAAAAAGAGGGACGACAGCAAGAATGGCTGCAACCAAATTTCCTATAAAAGGATATTTTTTGAGTTTATGAGAATACAACCAAATTCCAAAAATAAATAGGAAGAAAAATAGTGCTGCTTTATACGAAACAAAAAGCGCAGCTCCCAACGACAAAAAATTCAATACAAGATAAAAATTAAGTTTTTTTCGCTGACCTACTAACCTATCTAACATTGACTTAGTAGGGCGATTAATTAAATCCTTTTCGCTATCATAAAAATTATTAATGATATATCCAGAAGCAATTGCGGTTGCAGAGGCTACTACGATCATAAATAAGTTTATATCAAAAAGAATTTCTTTGACGGGAAGTTGAGGAGCTAGAATGTAAATAGAGGTAAGATATTGTGCAATTATGATGATTAATATATTGTAACCTCTCACAACTGAAAACAAGCTAAATAACTTAAAGAAAAAGTATTTTTGCTTTCTACTAAACATAAAAAAAGGAGATTAGAAACTATAAACCACTTCTAATTTGTAATCTTTAAGTGCTTTTTTGGCTTGATCTACATCTTCGGTAAAACCCAACATATAACCACCTCCACCAGATCCACAAAGCTTGAGGTAATAGGCATTGGTTTCTATTCCTTTTTTCCACAAGGTATGAAACTCATTAGGAATCATTGGTTTAAAGTTGTCCAACACAACCTTCGATAGCTTTTTTACATTACTAAATAAAGAATTGATATTTCCCTGTAAAAAGTCTGAAACACATGCATCGGTATGTTTTACAAATTGATTTTTTACCATTTTACGAAATCCTGCTTCCTTCATCTTTTCCATAAAAAGTTGAACCATCGGTGCGGTTTCACCCGTTTTTCCGCTATCCAATAAAAATATCGCTCCTTTTCCATCTTTTAATTGTGATGGAATTCCTGCAGGTTCGATGTGATCTTTTGAGTTGATTAAAATCGGTAAGCTTAAATAACTATTTAGCGGATCTAACCCTGAAGATTTCCCATGAAAAAAAGACTCCATCCTTGAGAAAATAGTTTTTAATTTTAATAACTTTTCTCGCGTTAAATTTTCTAAAACCGTAATTTTATCGGAAGCATATTTATCATAAATAGCAGCTACCAGAGCTCCGCTACTTCCAACCCCATATCCTTGAGGGATGCTAGAGTCGAAATACAACCCTTTTTCAATATCCTTTTTTAACTTGGTAATATCAAAAGAAACCAACTTAACATGGTCTGTTTGTAAATTTTCTAAATAAGTAGAAAAACGCTCTAAATTTTGATTTGATTGTTGGTGAGCTATGGCACTAGACTCATCAATTTTTAGAGCACCATTGTAAAAATTATAAGGAATCGATAAACCCTTCGAGTCTTTGATAATCCCGTACTCTCCGAAGAGTAATATTTTTGAATAAAATAACGGTCCGTACATTTAATTTTTTTTGGTTGGTTAAAGTTACATTTTTTTTGCTCCAATTCCAACTTGGTCACAAATATACTGCCCATTTTGACAATAGGCAACTAACTCATTTTTAATAAACTCCAAAATAAGATCTTTTTCATTTTCAGGGTATAACAGATGTAAATTAGCACCGGCATCTAAAGTAAAACATACATTGGAATTTAGTTTCCTTCTGTATTCCCAGATTTTATTAATCATTTCTAAGGTATTTGGTTTCATCAAAATAAAATAAGGCATCGAAGTCATCATCATGGCATGAAGCGTTAAGGCCTCACTTTCAACTATTTTTATAAAATCTGATAGGTTACCGCTTTTTAAGACTGGTAGTATCCGGGTTAGGTTTTCATTAGCTTGTTCAAATCTCTTCGCGGCAAATGGATGCTGATGCATTAAATTATGTCCAACTGAACTACTCACTTGCTTTTCTCCTTTATCAACCAACAATATGGTATCCTGGTAGTTTTTAAAATTTTCATGAACTTCACCTTCGTATTTAACGCCAAACAAATTGGAGCTGTTTTTAATTTTTGAGTGATCACCCCACACGACTATATTCCCCTCCAAGCTTCTACATGCTGATCCTGAGCCTAACCTAGCAATAAAGGAACTCTTTTGAATCCAATATTCATCTGGGGTTCCTTTAGTACTTATTTTTTTTTCGAGATCTATTAAACAACAAGCTAGCGCACTCATTCCACTTGCAGAGGAGGCAATACCACTGCTATGCGGAAATGTATTCGTTGTATTTATTTCAAAATAAAAATCTTTTAAAAATGGCAAATAAGGTTCCACTCTTTTAAAAAATAGCTCCACTTTAGGTTTGAAATCGTTTGCAGATTTACCATCAAGTAAAATTTCAAAATCAATACTTTTTGAGCCTTCTTTTTTTAATTGATATTTTAAAGCTGTTATAGTTTTACAATTACTTAGTGTAAAACTTAAGGAACTATTGGCAGGTAATTGCTCCCCATATTTTCCCCA
>SGZC01000002.1 GCA_004213605.1 Flavobacteriales bacterium | reverse complement strand
TCTAGATTTTGCTAAAGGATTCAACGCAGACTCCACAACTGCTAAATACTTAATTTCTAGAGGTAAATCGTATTTATCAAACTCCTCTTCAAACATCGGAAAAAAATAATCGCTCAAGGCCATAAGTTTAGACATCGACACTCTTCTTGTTTTTAAATAATGCTTGATGAGTCTTTCTAACGAAGGATTGTAAGTTACATTAAACGGTGTTTTAGCGTTTAAGTGTTCTAAGCGCTTTTTGAGTAGCTCTGTTGGTAGTTCTTCATATTCAGCGAGTTTAATGTCTTCATTAACAATACTTCCATAAACTTCTTCGAATCTGGAAGAATCATAGAGTTCTTTTAGCCACAAACTATCACTAATTTTTACTTTCTTTTGATCTTTTAAAGAATATCCTAAAGAATCGCTTTTTGAAATACTTAGCATTGAGAAATTAATATCACCTTTGAAATCTTGAAACATAACAGTGTCTGTAAATTTTTTATGTTTTTCTAAAGACTGAGAGCGAACGCTTTTTAGACTATCGCCAACTTTAACGGCCTGTGCGTTAATTTTTAAAGTGTTAAGACATAAGATTAAAATAAAAAGGATCGGGGATAATAATCTAATTATCATTTGAGAACGTGAGGATTTTTTAAATTAACTATAAATTTAGGAAAAGAGAATTTAAAGACAAATTTTTTGAGATGCTTTTGTAATTTAATTCTTTTGATTGTCTATTGGACTACTCTAATATTGCCTGAATACCAGGGAGGGTTTTGCCTTCAAGCATTTCTAACATTGCTCCACCCCCAGTAGACACATAACTTACCTCGTCACCAAGATTGAATTTTTTAACGGCTGCTACTGAATCTCCTCCTCCAACAAGTGAAAAAGCACCTTTTTTGGTTGCTTCCGCAATTGAGTTTCCTAGGGAAATTGTTCCTTTTGCAAAAGATTCCATTTCAAAAACTCCAACTGGACCATTCCATAAAATAGTTTTTGAGTTTAAAATAATATCGCTAAAGATAGTATTGGTTTTTGGGCCCACGTCCAATCCCATCCATCCATCAGAAATAGTAAAAATATCTTCTATTTTTGTATTGGCTTCATTAGAAAACTGATCTGCTACTATGGCATCAATTGGTAAATGTATTTTTACATTTTTTTCTTTTGCTAATTCTAAGATTGAAAGAGCTAGTGCTTGTTTGTCTTCTTCGACGAGGGATGACCCTACTTGACCTCCTTGTGCTTTGATAAAAGTAAAGGCCATTCCGCCTCCAATAATTAAATGATCTATTTTATTTAAAATACTTTCGATTATAGTAATTTTTGAGGACACTTTTGCCCCGCCTATAATCGCTGTAACAGGTTGTTCTCCGTGAGTTAAAACTTTATTTATATTGTTAATTTCTGAGGCCAACAACATTCCAAAACATTTGTTTTTAGTAAAATAGTTAGCAACCACAGCTGTTGATGCGTGTGCTCTATGTGCGGTTCCAAAGGCATCATTTACATAAATATCTCCTAGTTTTGCAAGCGCTTTAGCAAATTCTTCGTCGCCAGATTTTTCTTCTTGATGGAAACGAAGATTTTCTAATAACAACAACTTTCCATTTTCCAGTTCTGCAACTGCTTGTTCAGCCTGTTGGCCAACGCAATCATGGACAAAGGAAACTTGGACTCCAATGAGTTCACTTACCTTAGAAACGATATGTTTAAGCGATAATTTTTCTTCTATACCATTCGGTCTTCCTAAATGTGACATTAACACACAACTACCTCCATCTTCTAAAATTTTTGTAATAGTGTCTTTTGCAGCGCGTATTCGAGTACCGTCCGTTACTTCTAAATTTTCGTTTAAAGGCACATTAAAATCTACCCGTATCAGGGCTTTCTTATTTTCAAAATTAAAGTCATTAATGGTTTTCATTTATTGGATTTTGATTCGCAAATATACCAATTTTAAAGAGTTCTTTTTAACTAAAAAAACGTAATATTGTGTATGACTTTTTCCGAAGTTTTGGGGCAACAACATATAAAATCACATCTGGCTAAGACGGTCAAAAGTGGAAAAATTCCTCATACACAATTATTTATTGGAAAGACGGGGTCTGGATTGTTGGCTTTGGCGTTAAGCTATGCAAACCAAATATTATGTCAGTCGTATGATGAAAAAAGCAATGCTTACACTAGCTGTAAAAATAAGGTGGATAAATTATCGCATCCCGATTTGCATTTTGTGTATCCGGTAAACACAAATGAAGGTGTTAAAAAAAATCCGATTTCCGATAACTTCGTTAGTAGCTGGAGAGATTTTGTTCTTAACAACTCTTATTCATCATTATATGATTGGTATCAGTTTATAGGGATTGAAAAAAAACAAGGCAATATTAGCAAGCATGAGGCTGTTTCTATTTCTAAAAAACTATCCTTAAAATCATACGAAGGAGGCTATAAGGTTCTAATTGTTTGGATGGCAGAAAAAATGAATAATGAATGTGCTAACCAATTACTAAAGCTGATAGAAGAACCTCCCGAAAAAACAGTAATATTACTCTTGGCAGAAAATGTTGAAATTATTCTAGACACCATTAAATCACGTTGCCAGAAACTACATATTCCCCCATTAGCTGAAGAAGAAATATACCAAGAGTTAATTGATGCCTATTCTCTAAAAAGTAACGAGGCAAAAAAAATAAGCCACCAATCAAATGGTGATTTTAATAAAACGCTTCAGATAATAAAGGAAGATAATAAAGACGTTTTGTTTGAAGACCTTTTTGTGCTTTGGGTACGAACGGCCTTTAAGGCAAAGAAAAACAAAGAAGCTGTCAACGAGTTGTTTAATTGGAGTGAAAAAATAGCAGAAGAGGGGCGTGAAACCCAAAAAAGATTCTTGAATTTTTGTTTGGAAATTTTTCGACAAGCAATGCTAAAAAATTACAATGCGGAGTCACTAATTTATTTTCAGAGTCATGATGGTAATTTTTCTTTTGATAAATTCTCGGCATATATTCATCAAAATAACATTTTAGACATCAGAGAGACGTTAGAAAAAGCCATTTATCACATTGAGAGAAACGGAAATGCAAAGATTATTTTTACAGACGTATCCATTCAATTAACAAGATTGATTCATAGAAATAGGTTTTGATAGATTTTTCTTATTTTATCTTTTGCATCAATAAGATCTTCCTATAAAGCTTCGGTTGTATAAATCCTTTTTAACACGTGTTTGAGAATGAGCCTTTGTTATATATATAATAAAACAAAAAAGGGCTTAGAATAGTTTATCTTGGTTTATTCGGGTTTTTTATAGCAATAAATTAGTGAAGAATACTCTTTCGTTGACCAAGCGCTAATGTTAGATCTCAATCCTACAAGAAATGCTTTAAATAAATTTAAGTTTCCTGATTTGTTTTTTTCCGAAAGGATGCTAACATAAAACGAATCAAAAATCATTGGTCTTATTTTTTGGAGTAACAGTTTACTAGAAAAAAAATTATTCATTGAGGTTTTTGAAAAATGCCATAAGTGTCTTGGAACATCAAAAGCTGCCCAATAGTTTTTATAGTATGCGGCGTCAAACGAATTAAAATTTGGGACAGCGACAAGCAATATTCCGTTTGGTTTTAACAACGTTTCTATCTCTTGAATTGTTTCTTCTAAATTAGGCATATGTTCTAAAGCGTGCCACATTGTAATTACGTCAAAAGACTTTTCTTTGATGTCTTTTAGATTTTCTTCTAGTAAAACTCCTTTTTGACGTGCTAATTCTCTTGCTTTTTGATTGGGCTCAACTCCAATAACAGTAGTAAATACAGGGCTAACAAAATTAAGGAAATCTCCTGTTCCGGCTCCGATATCAAGAATGCTTTGTGCGTTTTTTTTAAGCGATGATATTAGGTTTAATTTATTCTTTAAGGCTATATTTTTTACAAGGTGATACAAAAAAGAAACAACACCTTTCTTGCTGTCGGTATGGGAGATGTATTGGTCGCTTTCATAATACTGAATAAGTTTACATCCTTCTGGCTGAGGTTTTGTTACAAGCATTTTGTTTTTACCATCATAAACTAACGTAAACTTTTCATTTGAAACTAGGTGGTCTTTGACTTTAAGAGGAAAGTTTTCTTCTTTTAATTGCATACTAAAAATATTTATTGTCAAGTAAATGTTTCACGTGAAACACATCTTTTACCTGCCCATATAAACTAATAAAACAGAAATGTCGTTTGGTGAAACTCCGCTAATCCTTGAGGCTTGCGAAACTGTAACTGGCTTAATAGACCGGAGTTTCTCAAGAGCTTCGTACGAAAGTGATTTCAGCTTTGAATAGTCAAAGTTTTCAGGAATTTTAATACCCTCTAACCTGTTTAACTTGTCAGCATTAGCTCTTTCTTTATTAATATACCCAGCATATTTTATTTGAATTTCTGTTTGCTCTAAAACCTCCCTGCTAAGTTTGTTTGATTTTATATATTCCTCTACACTGTCAATTTTTCTCATATCATCCATTGTAATATTTGGACGTGAAAAGGGTTTATATAACTTATCCATTTGCTTAACTGGGGCGGAATCTTTTGAAACTAAAATTGGGTTCAAAATGGCATGACTGACACTCGTGTTTTTAAAAAAATGCATTAAGTCTTCAGACTGTCTTCTTTTTTGTTCCATTATTATTAAGCGCTGTTCAGCGGCCAAGCCAATATCAAATGATTTTTTAGTAAGCCTAAAGTCCGCATTGTCTTGTCTTAGCAATGTTCGATACTCCGCTCTAGAAGTAAACATTCTATAAGGCTCTTTTGTTCCTTTAGTAATTAAATCGTCTATTAAAACCCCTATGTAAGCTTCATCACGGCTCAATGTAAACGCTTCTTTTTCTTGCACTTTTTGATGTGCATTAATTCCAGCCATCAACCCTTGAGATGCGGCTTCCTCATAACCTGTTGTTCCATTTATTTGGCCCGCAAAATACAAGCCGCCTACAAGCTTTGTTTCTAAAGTGTGTCTTAATTGGGTCGGCGGAAAGTAATCATATTCAATCGCATAACCAGGGCGAAAAAATTTTACATTTTCAAAACCCGAAACTTGTTTTAAGGCTTTAAATTGAATTTCTTCGGAAAGCGATGTTGAAAACCCATTAATATAATACTCTATAGTTTTCCAGCCCTCGGGTTCTACAAAAAGCTGATGACGATCTTTATCAGCAAAACGGTTTATTTTTTCTTCGATGGAAGGACAATATCTTGGGCCGCTAGATTTTATTGCTCCATTAAACATAGGAGATTTATCAAAGCCTTCCTTTAAAATATCATGTACAGTCTGACTGGTGTATGACATATAACATGACCGCTGAAGTTTTAATGCCGAAGTAGTGTCTAAATAAGAAAATTTTTCTGGCTGTTCATCACCAGGTTGTTCAATCATCTTAGTAAAATCTAGAGAGCGTCCGTCAACACGAGGAGGTGTTCCTGTTTTCATTCTACCAGACTCAAAACCTAGTTGAATTAAATCTGAGGTAATCCCAGTAGATGCTCTTTCTCCAGCTCTTCCGCCACCAAATTGCTTGTCGCCTATATGAATAACCCCATTTAAAAATGTGCCATTGGTAAGAACAACTGCTTTAGATCGTATTTCAATCCCGAGTGATGTTTTAACGCCAACCACTTTATTGTTTTTAGTGATAAGTCCAGAAACCATTTCTTGATAAAAGTCTAAATTCGGGGTCTTTTCTAACATGTCTCTCCACGTTTCTGAAAAACGCATTCGATCACTTTGGACTCTTGGGCTCCACATAGCAGGACCCTTAGATTTGTTTAACATTTTAAATTGAATGGCTGTTTCGTCTGAGACAATACCACTATATCCGCCCAAAGCATCAATTTCTCGAACTATTTGGCCTTTTGCAATGCCTCCCATTGCAGGATTACAGGACATTTGTGCGATATTTTGTAAATTCATGGTAATTAATAGGGTTTTGGACCCTAAATTTGCGGCGGCAGCAGCAGCTTCAGAACCTGCGTGACCAGCTCCAACTACTATTACGTCATATTCTTTTGGAAACATAAACTAAAATTTGTTCCACGTGGAACGTTGCTTTTAAATTATAATGCTATTCTTAATTTTTTCAAGAGCGTGCAAATATAAGTAATAAACTTAAATCAATTTTATAAACGAGTTATTTAGTTGACTGTTAATTAGTTATATAAATATTCTTTGCGAAAGCGCTTCGTCCTCTTTCTTTCTCATCAGGTCTGCGTCTTTTTTAGTTTTGTCGTTAAACCCACAATAATGTAAAATTCCGTGAATAATTACACGATGTAATTCATCTTCAAAGACCGTATCATAAATGAGTGAATTTTCTTTTACCCGTTCAATAGAAATAAAAATGTCTCCGTTAATTTGATTTCCTATGCTATTGTCAAAACTAATTATATCTGTCAGCGTGTTATGGTTTAAAAACTCCACGTTTAGTTTGTGAAGGTATTGATCATCACAAAATATATAGCTAATCTCACCTTCTTCCCTCTTTTCATTTGCGATAATTTTAGATATCCAACGTGTAACCTCTTTCGAGTTTTGAAGATTAAATACTGTTTCTGAAAAAAAATCAATCATCGTTATTCTTAAAGTATTCTTGAACTTTCTGTTTGTATTCTATGTTTAAAGGTAATGCTTCTCTGTTAAGGATTTCTGTTGTATTAAAATATTTTTTAATAATTTCTTCTTTTAAAATTGAATTATTATTGAACTCTTTAAAATTTGACTTTGACTCCCTCTTTATGTCTTCGCCTTGTTCAAAAGAGGCTTTGTCTAATTTTAACAATTCGTGTTTTAGACGTTGCATTTTTTTCAGTGTGTTTTGATTAAAACCGTTTTTTAAGAGCTGTTGTTCTATATTTTTCATTTCTCGGAGCAGGGCTTCGGCGTTTCCTTTGTCCCCAAGTTGGCTGATTTTGTCTTCTAATTGTTGTCGAAGTAATAATTGTTGTTGGTAAATTTTAAATAATTCTCCACTAGTGTCCTCGTCATTTCCATAGCCGTCATCTTTTTTATTATCTCCATTTTTTCCTTTTTTTCCGTTGTCTTTGGAGCGCTCACTATCAGACTGACCGTCTCCTTGACCCTGACCAGCACTTTCACTGCCTTTGCCATCCTTATTCTTTTTATCAAGCCCATTTTCCATTTGTTTATTAAGACTCTCTTGCTTTTTAATAATATCTGGTAATTGAAACCCTTGGCCTTGACCCTCGCCTGATCCCTTACCCTTACCTTTTCCCTTGCCTTTACCTTTTCCCATGCCACTCATCTGGTTTTGCATTGCGTTTAAGATCTCACTTAACAAAACTGCGAGTTCATTTGCGCCCGTAACAATGTATTGTTGGCTGGAAACTCCTTTCCTAAGTTCGTTCTCTGCCAACCTTTCTAAACTTTTTTCAAGATTAAAAATAACATTGGTCAAAGATGTATTGATTGTATTGCCCAACATAGGCTGCCTTAAAGACAAGTTAAAGAGACTATCGTCTATATGCTCGAAGTTTTGTTTAAGTTCGTTTTGTTTAACCAGCTTTTTGCCAAATAAAGTGTTTCCATAATCTATTGTTTTAAAGTCTTTCATTAATGCTTCTTGTTCAAAAGAAAAAATAATCAAATTATCTAAAATTTGCCGCAGCATCTCAGCATCTTCGTCCATGGTTTTCATCTGGCCTGATTGCATTTGCATCTGCATTTTACGACCCATTTGTTTCATTTTTTTTGCAGCCTCCTTTTGATGTTTTTTTGCGGCACTATTATTCTCTTTTTCTAGGTTATCACTAGCTTCTTTTTGCTCTTCTTTAACCTGCTCTTCTTCTTGTTTTTCTTGAGGAATATCTAAAGGATCTTTTAAAGCATTATTTTCATCTTGTAGTTTTTCTTTTTCTTCAGTATACTCTTTAAACTTTTCATTTAGCAACTCCTGAGCCTCTTTAGAATTTTTTTCGTCATCGCTATTTGATAGTTTTTCCTGCTCTTCTGCAAGCTTATTTAAATCCTCAAGAAGCTTTTCCGCTTTCTTAGTTACATAGTATCGTTTGGTTAATTCCAGAAGCTGTTCCAGATTTTTCTCTTGGTTTTTATTTTGTTTAGAAAGTTTATCTAATTTGTCGGTCAGCTCTTCCTTTTCTATTTTTTCTTGAATATTTTCAAGTTCTTCTAAAAGCTTTTCGTTTTCCTTTAATTGGTTTTCGTTTTCTTGAAATCGCTCTTTTAATTGTTCTTTAAACGGATCGTTTTCTTTATTTATAGGCTGAAAATTTTCTAAATTTTCTTTTAATTCTTTAGAGAAATTTTTCATTAATTCCTCTTGTTTTTGTTGGTTTTTTAAGAATTTTTCTAACTTCTTTTTGTCGTTCCAATTAAGCGCTTTTTTTTCTTTTTGTGACTTTGACAGTTCTTTTAGTGTTTGGTCTTGGATTTTCATTTTTTCCAAAGACCGGTCTAAATCTTTGATGACGTTTTCTTGATTCAAAAGTTGTTGGTTTTCTATTTCATCAAGGGTCCGTTTTCTGTGTGTAAAAAGTGTGGATTTAGTAGATTTAAAATTTTGAATCGCATCGTTGTCAAACACTTCAAAATAAAAATTATAAGACACCCCTCTTATCAAGGAAAGGTTCTCAGGAAAAGCATAGACAAACTGATCAAAACTGGATTTGTTTATCGGTATGTTCACTATTTTTTTATTGCCTTCTTCTGCAGAAGGGTAGTACACCAATTGTAGCTTGGTGAGCCCGTAGTCATCAGAAATGGTTCCTAAAAAGTATTTTTTTTGTTGATCAATACTGTCTTTTTGAGACGTTATATTAATTTCAGGATACTCATCTCTTATGACAGATAACATAAAAGGTAAGTTTTCGTATTCTTTTAAATCAGTATTAGAAGTAGTGAGGTTGTATTTAAAGTTGTTATGAATTCTTTTGTTAAAATTAAAACGCTCTTTATCTTTTATAAAATCATACGTTTTTTCTGAGGTTTTTATTTGAACTTGATCCGTGTTCTTCGTCATCATGTCCCAAGTCACTGTAGTTCCTTGAGGAATTATAGCATTTCCAGTGCTCTCTAAAATTTGAGGTTTTTTTCCAATATATTTTGGATAGTTCAACTTCATTTTAAAACCCACTAAAGAAGGGGTTTTTAAGACATTAAGAGTATACTTTTTAGAATTAACCTGATTTGCTTTTAGATTAAAATGAATTGGTTGGATGGGTTGGTTAAATACATACTCAAAAACACCTGGAGCTATTTGGCTTAAATAATATGTTTTGTTTTGGTAGGATATACTTGCGTTTTCTGGAATGTATTTCCCAACTGTTTTTACCCTTAACGAGAAGCTTTTATTCTCTAAAGTCGTTAGTGATTTGTTTATGATTTGAAAGGAAAATGGAGCAGGCGGCTCGTACGCCGTGTTATAATTAATGACTCTCTTGTAGCTACTGTAGAAAAAATCTTTTTCTCCTAAAAAAGAAAACAACAGATAAACAACAACAGGAACCGCTGCATATTTTAAATACTTCCTGTTCGTTTTAAAACTAATCGCTTTTTTAAAGGGTATCGGCTGTAATTCCTTAGACTTTTGGCGGATGCTGGCAAGTAGCAATTCTGATTCTCGTTGGTTTTGGTTTAATTGAATTACATTGAGTAATTTATCACTAACTTCAGGAAAATGACTTCCTATTAATTTAGATGCTTCCGATTCAGATATTCCTTGTTTAAAATTAAACAGTTTTAGCAATGGAAATATTATAAGTCTAATAAATAATATCGATTCCACCAAAACGAACACCCAAAACAAGAGGGTTCGACTGGATGGACTCAGCCACAAGTAATGTTCAATAAGCAATGTAATGATGAGGTATAATAAGCCAATAGCAAAAAAAAGGATGCTCCCTTTTATAAACCTACTAGTGTAGTATTTTTTTATAAACTGCTCTAGTTTCAGCTGGATTTCAGAAAAACTACTCATAAATTTACTTTATGTTATTATAAGCTCGAAAATACATCATTAATTTAAATGTTCCTGTTAATTTTTTGTTGCAAAATTAAAGCTTATGATACTTTTTAAAACCTTCACGGGTATGTACCTTTGCTTCGTTGCTTTTTAATATAAACATATGTCAGAAAAAGTTAGAGTTCGTTTTGCGCCAAGCCCAACTGGTCCTTTACACATAGGGGGAGTAAGAACAGCACTATTTAATTATTTATTTGCCAAACAAAGTGGTGGACAATTTATCTTGCGTATTGAAGATACCGATCAAAGTAGGTATGTGGAGGGCGCTGAAAACTATATTGTCGAAACCTTAAATTGGTTAAACATTCCATTTGACGAAGGTATAGGTAAAGAAGGTAACTATGGTCCTTATAGACAAAGTGAACGAAAAAACATGTACCGTCAATTTGCAGAGCAATTGATTAAAACGGGGAATGCGTACTATGCTTTTGATAATGCAGAAGAACTTGCTTTTCACAGAAAGAATCATGAAGAAAAAGGGAAAACTTTTATTTACAATTGGCACAATAGGCTAAAACTAACCAACTCTATTTCTTTACCTAAAGAAGAGGTTGATAAAAGGATTACAAATGGAGACGATTATGTGATCCGTTTTAAAATGTATCATCTTGATGAGGGGTCTGATAAAGAAATAACCACTAAAGATCTAATTAGAGGAAATGTTTCGTTTAAAAAAGCACTACTGGACGACAAAGTATTGTTTAAAAGTGATGGTATGCCAACTTATCATTTAGCAAATATCGTTGATGATCACTTTATGAAAATTAGCCACGTTATTAGAGGAGAGGAATGGTTGCCTTCAGTACCCTTGCATATTGAATTGTATAAATCCTTGGGTTGGGAAATCCCTAAATTTGCTCACCTTCCATTAATTATGAAACCCACAGGAAAAGGAAAATTAAGTAAACGTGACGGTGATAAAATGGGGTTTCCAGTTTTTCCAATTCAATGGAATACTAAAGACGGTGACGTTTTTGCTGGGTATAGAGAAGATGGTTACTTTCCTGAAACAGTGATTAATATGTTAGCTTTACTAGGATGGAATCCGGGTACAGAACAAGAAATTTTTAGCTTAGACGAACTTACAAAGTCATTTGATTTAAAAAGAGTTAATAAGGGAGGGGCTAGGTTTGATCCTGAGAAAACTAAGTGGTTCCAGCATCACTATCTGCAAACTAAAAACGATGCGGCCCTAACAAGTCTGTTTTCAAAACTGTTGGTCCAAAAAGGGATTAAAAACGACAAACACCTTTCTCAAATAATTAAGTTACTTAAAGAGCGTTCTTCGTTTATTACCGATTTTTGGGAGCAGGGAAGTTTCTTTTTTGAAGCACCAAAATCGTACAACGAGAAAGCGGCAAAAAAAGCTTTTAAAGAGAAAACTCCTCAACTCCTTTCTAAAGCGCTTAGCTTGTTAGAGGAGTGTGACGATTTTTCATCAGAGAATTTGACTGAGAAAATTAAAGGCTGGATTACAGAAAATGAAATTGGATTTGGCAATGTAATGATGCCTTTAAGACTAGCGCTTGTTGGAAAAATGAGAGGGCCTGATGTCTTTAAAATTGCTGCGATACTAGGCAAAAAAGAAGTGTCCTCGAGAATAACTAGTTTGATCGCTTTTTTGTCATGATCCTTTGATTCAACACCCACTAAATAAAATAATTAAAGATTGTTTACGGTGATCTTTTTTTGTATCTTCATCTCTACATAATAATTAAATTTTTTCTGTCATGACCTATATTTGGACTCTTTTTTTTATTGTTTTAGTGGTACTTATTTTTGCTTCTTTTTTTATTGTTAAGCAACAAACGATTGCTGTTGTAGAACGATTTGGAAAGTTTACACGAGATTACGGTGCGGGCATTAACATAAAAATTCCTGTTATTGACAGGGTTGCGGGAAGAGTTAGTTTGCGAATTCAGCAATTAGATGTCATCGTTGAAACTAAAACGAAAGATGATGTTTTTGTCCACTTAAAAATTTCTGTGCAATTTCAAATTCAAAGAGAACATGTGTACAACGCGTTTTATAAACTTCAGAATCCACATGAGCAAATTACCGCTTTTATATTTGATGTAGTTCGTGCAGAGGTGCCAAAAATGATCTTAGATGATGTTTTTGTTAAAAAAGAAGAAATTGCGTTAGCAATACAACGAGAATTAAAAGAAGCGATGCTTAACTATGGTTATGATATTGTTAAAGCTTTGGTAACAGATATTGATCCAGACCAAAAAGTAAAAATTGCTATGAACCGAATTAATGCTGCTGAACGAGAAAAGGTAGCAGCCCAACACGAAGGTGACGCACAACGTATTTTAATAATTGAAAGAGCAAAAGCAGAAGCTGAAAGTAAGCGATTGCAAGGATTAGGAATCGCTGATCAACGCAGAGAAATTGCTCGTGGGCTTGAAGATAGTGTTGATGTATTAAATAACGTTGGTATTAATTCGCAAGAAGCTTCAGCCTTAATTGTAGTAACACAACATTACGACACCTTACAATCAGTGGGGGAGGCTACTAGCTCTAATTTGATTTTACTGCCTAATTCACCACAAGCAGGAAGTGATATGTTAAATAATATGATTGCTTCGTTTGCGGCGAGCAATCAAATAGGAGAGCAAATGAAAAAAGATAATGCGGCGAAAGGTATTGTGAATAAAAAAAACAAACCTAATGAATCGAAAAAACCACCAAAGACCGATTTTGATTATTAATTAAGTCCTAAAAATTAATTTTTTTTGCTTCTTTAACTAAAAGCTCGTTTTTGTCTTCTAGCGCTTTTAATACAAATGCTTTAATCTCAGGAGTTATTTCTTGGTGGTCTTTTATTAAAACCGCTAATGAAATCATGGTTACAATTCGAGTGCCTGCCTTTTTTAGTGCTGTTCCAAAAAATGGGATTAATTCTTCGTAAGATATGTTTTTTGCCAATTCCTCTATTCTATACTTAACTTCTATTTGTTTTTCAGTAGAAAGCTTAGTATACTTCTTACCAAAACGCATAATTTCATTTAGCGGTAAAATACTGCGCTCATGTGATAGCGCTGCTTGTTTTTTAATAGCTTTTTTCTTTCCCCAAGAATCGCGCAAGCCAACTGTTTTGTTAAAAACAATTATTTCGGGTGTAGAATCGTCGTCTACGTTAAAATATCCTAATCGTTGAAACTGAAAACTATCTCCTTTTTTTGCTGAAGCCAAGCTTGGTTCTATAAACGCCTTAGAAACGGTTAAAGAGTTAGGATTGATGAAATCCATAAAACTTTTGTCTTTGTGGCTATCAGGAGCTTCGTTTGTAAACAATCTATCGTACGATCTCACTTCGGCTTTGATGGCATGAGGAATGGAAACCCAGTGAAGGGTTCCTTTCACTTTTCTAAGGCTAGCTTCGGTCCCGGCGCCACTTAAACTAGCTGGATCGTAGGTACAGTGTATTTCTTTAACAACTCCATCACGGTCTTTAATAGTGTGATTTGCCTTTATAATGTACGCATTTTTTAATCGCACTTCTTTTCCTAGGGTTAAACGAAAGAAATTACTGCTAGCGTCTTCTTTAAAATCATCTCTCTCAATGTATAATTCCTTTGAAAATGGAATCTCTCTAGTACCAGCATTTTTGTCCTCTGGATTGTTTTCAGCTTTTAAAACTTCTTGTTTTTCTTTTTGGTAATTGGTTATAATTAGTTTTACTGGGTCTAATACAGCCATCACGCGTGGCGCTATTTTGTTTAAATCCTCTCTGATACAAAACTCTAATAAGGAAACGTCAATAACATTTTCTCGTTTAGCAACACCAACAGCTTCAATAAACTTTTTTATGGCGTTTGGTGTGTAGCCCCTTCTCCGTAAACCCGATATGGTTGGCATTCTTGGATCGTCCCAGTCGTTCACAATTTTTTCGTCTACTAATTGTAACAACTTCCGCTTACTCATGATGGTGTAACTTAAGTTTAAGCGTGCAAATTCTCGTTGTTTTGGTATTAAAGGTAATTGTTTAAAATTCTCATTGTAGACCTCATCTCTAAACCAATTATAAAGCTTCCTGTGGGGTTTAAATTCTAGAGAACATAATGAATGTGAAATTTGTTCAATATAGTCGCTTTCGCCGTGTGTCCAGTCATACATAGGGTAGATACACCAATCATTGCCTGTACGATGGTGTGGTTTTTTTAAAACACGATACATGATAGGGTCTCGCATTAACATATTGGGGTCCTTCATGTCAATCTTAGCGCGCAACACATGAGTGCCTTCTTTAAATTCACCATTTTTCATTTTAGTGAATAAGTCCAAATTTTCTTGGATGGTTCTCGTTCTAAACGGACTATCGGTGCCTGGCTGTGTTGGAGTTCCTTTTTGCGCTCTCATATCTTCACTAGATTGAGAGTCGACATAAGCCAATCCTTTTTTAATGAAATTAATTGCCCATTCATATAGCGTTTGAAAATAATCGGAGGAGTACACTTCTTGATCCCACTGATATCCCATCCAAGCAATATCTTCTTTGATTGCGTCCACATATTTTTGCTCTTCCTTTGCTGGATTGGTATCGTCAAAACGAAGATTCACCGGGGCTTGATATTTTTCACCCAATCCAAAACTAATTCCAATAGCCTTAGTGTGCCCAATATGTAAGTACCCATTTGGCTCAGGTGGGAATCGAAAACGTAAGTCTTCTTTGGACATTCCGTTATTTAAATCATCTTCTATTAGGTGCTCTATAAAATTAAGAACTACTGGTTTCTGTGACATTTTAGGATCAAATTTTTATAATCAAATTCCTTAAGCAATAAATTAAGGATTTGTAACTTTACAAAAATAGTTGAAATGAGCACGATACGATTAAAAAATATTAAAATTTATGCTTTTCATGGTTGTTTACTAGAGGAGGGTCAAATTGGCTCTGATTATTTAGTAAATCTTTCGGTAAGGGGGAGTTTGAAAAAGGCTATTAATAGCGATAATTTAAAAGACACTATTGACTATGTGGTCTTACAAAGAGTTGTAGCGGAAGAAATGGAAATTAGATCCAAATTATTGGAACATGTAGGGCAGCGCATTATTAATAAAGTGCTTTTAAAGGCGCCACTAGTAAATTATGTTAAAGTAACTGTTTCGAAGGTAAACCCACCTATAGGTGGTGACGTGGCGGAAGTAAGTGTAACTTTAAGCGCTAAAAGATAAGTTGGTTTTTAATTGAAAAAGTTGAACTTTATAGTATATTTGCCTACTAATAATTAAGGCGTCGTGGCCGAGTGGCTAGGCCGGGCTCTGCAAAAGCTCTTACAGCGGTTCGAATCCGCTCGACGCCTCCAAAAGCTTCAGTATTTTACTGAGGCTTTTTTTGCTTTCTATAAAGTTTAAGATGAAACTTATTTCTGAGGGCTTAGATTGTATATAATAAAATCTAAGCCATATTTAAATTGGGTTTGAATTTTTCTGAACTCGCTCTTTTGTTTCTGGAATATAATCAAGTTGCTCTTGAATCTTATCTGGAAAAAAACCCTGTATTAACAACAAAATACCAAAACCAATTATTAAAAAACTGACTAATTTTTTTGTTTTTATAATAAAACGTGGTGTTAGGTTGCTTTTTAATCTTTTAGCTAAAATAATTTTTAATAAATCAGTTATAAATAAAGTAATCATAACAGTAGCTAAAAAAAGTAGTACTCCATTTTTATGAGTAGTTACAGCTTTTGCAATAATAATAGTTGCGATCCACCCTGCTAATATTCCAAAATTAACAAAGTTTAATAAAAATCCTTTTAAAAAAAGGCCCCCATGGTTTTTCTTGGTAGCTACCGAATAATGTTCTCTAACGATTTTTATAAATGATTTAGAAGTCCGCATATAAGAAATGGAACCAAAAGCTACTAATACCATACCTCCGAAAATTAAGAGTGCTGGATCATCTTTTAGCTTATCTAGTAATTTATTTGTGCTATAAAAAGCAATAACAATAAAAACCACATCAGAGAACAACGAACCTAAATCAAAAAAAATTGCGGCTTTTATTCCCTTAGTGATACTAGTCTCAATAAGAGTAAAAAAAACTGGACCGATAGCGAAAGCTAATATAAATCCATAAAAAGCAGCATATAATAAACCATCAAACATGTGTTTGTAAAAATACAAAATCCTTGTGAAATGATTATTTTAAGAAAAAGTAATCCCTAATGTTGTATAAATTCTTTTTTATGGCCTAACATTTTAAAATCTAATTGTTTTCTAATTAAATCTGCATTTTTAACTTGTACATAAACCTCATCTCCAAGTTGATAACTATTTTTTGTTCGGTCACCAACAGCAGCAAATTCTTCCTTATGAAACCTATAGTGGTCGTCTTTCATTTCTTGAAGTCGAACCATCCCTTCACATTTATTATTAATAATTTCAACATAAATTCCCCAGTCAGTCACTCCAGAAATAACTCCTAAAAATTTTTGCTCTTGATGATCGTACATGTATTTTACCTGCATATATTTAATACTTGCACGTTCCGCTTGTGCAGCAAGACTCTCCATTTCGCTGCTGTGCCTACATTTTTCTTCAAATTGTTCTTTATTTACACTTGTTTCTTGATCTAAATAAAACTGTAAGAGGCGATGCACTATTACATCAGGATAACGTCTAATGGGTGAGGTAAAATGAGTGTAATAATCAAAAGCTAGCCCATAATGACCAATGTTTTGAGTGGTGTATAAAGCTTTACTCATAGACCGAATTGTGAGAGTATCTACTAAATTTTGTTCTTTTTTTCCTTGAACATCTTTTAATAAAGCGTTTAAAGAATTAGAAGTGGTTTTTCGGTCTCTAGTGTTTATTTTATAACCGAATTGTCTAATTATGTTTTGTAAAGCAGCTATTTTTTCATCATCAGGTTCGTCGTGAACTCTATAAATAAATGTTTTTTTAGTACTTTGTTTTCCTATAAACTCAGCAACACTTCTATTTGCTAATAACATAAACTCTTCTATTAATTTATTAGCATCTTTGCTTTCTTTAAAATAAACTCCTTCTGGGTTATTATCTTTATCTAAGTGAAACTTTACTTCAACTTTATCAAATGAAATAGCACCATTTTTCATTCTTTTTCTTCTTAAAATTTTTGCTAATTCGTCTAATTTTAAAATTGCTTTACCTATTTTATTTTTTACTTCGTATGATTTTCCAGTGATAGAAATATCGGAAGGAATAGTTACCGTTTTATCTTTATTAATTGTTTCTTTTTCAATTATATATTGCGCTTCTTCATAAGCAAAACGCGCGTCACTATAAGTTACTGTTTTTCCAAACCATTGATCTATAATTTCTGCTTTGTTATTTATCTTAAATACAGCTGAAAATGTAAACTTTTCTTCGTTTGGTCTAAGAGAGCAAGCATTATTTGATAATACCTCAGGAAGCATTGGGACCACTCTATCCACTAAATAGACTGAAGTGGCACGTTTATAAGCTTCATCATCTAATATAGTTCCTGGAATTAAATAATGAGAGACATCAGCTATATGTATACCAATTTCGTAAGTTCCATCTTGTAAATCTTTAAAAGATAATGCATCATCAAAATCTTTAGCATCTTTTGGGTCAATAGTAAAAGTTAAATCACTACGCATATCACGACGCTTTTTTACTTCTACTTCTTTTATTGTAGTATCAATATTATTAGCATAATCTTCTACTTCTTTTTCAAATTCATAAGGTAAACCAAACTGTGCTAAAATAGAGTGTATTTCAGTATCATGTTCTCCTGGCTTACCTAATATTTTAATAACTTTACCATATGGTGATCCTGCTTTTTGAGGCCAACTTTCAATTTCAACTAATACTTTATCTCCGTTTTTAGCATTGTTTATATTTTCTTTTGGTATAAAAATATCAGTATACATTTTCGTATCCTGACATTCTACAAAAGCGAAGCGCTCTTTAATTTGTATTACACCTACAAAATCTGTTTTCTTTCTTTCTAAAATTTTTGTTATTTCTCCTTCTGGTTTACCACCTCTATTTCTTTTAAAAATATAAACTTCAACAGTATCACCATGCAAAGCATGATTTATATTTTTTTGATTTATAAAAATATCTTCTTCTAATTCCTCTATAACAATATAAGCTTGTCCTCTAGAAGTTATATCTGCAATGCCAGTATAATAATTTTTAGATGTTTTTATTATATATTTTCCTCTAGATACTTCTTCTATTTTTTCTTCAGATTGAAGTTTTTTTATTTTTTTAATTATTAAATTTCTAGAGCTACTATCTCTAATACCTAAAATAGATGCTATTTGTTTGTAGTTAATTGGTTTTGAATTTTGTTTTCTTAACGCAGTTAGTATGCTTTGGGTGAGATTGGAATTACTTGATTTTTTTTTACTTTTTTTTCTTCTCGACATTTTTAAATTTTAGTATTCGTAAATGTAAGGTTTATAATTTTATAGAAATATTAATAAATGATTATCTTAGTATTGTTAAAGATTTAATAAGGTGAAAGAATTTGTTACAATAGCTCGATTTACCTATCCTAGTGAGTATGTTGTTTTAAAGTTATTATTAGAGCGCTCTAATATAAATTTTATTTTCTTAAACGAAACCGCAATTAATGTAATGCCTTTTCATTCAAATGCTTTTGGAGGAATAAGACTTCAAGTACATCAAAAGGATCAAGAAAAAGCGATACAGATTATTAATAATTTAAACAACACAAAGCTAAAGATTGTTTAAATAAGAAACTATAGACTTATAAACATCTATTATAAAACTATTATTTTTATTTAATTAATTTTAAAAAAAATGATTTCTATTATAGTATGTTGATAGGTAGAACAACTTTCTTTATTTTTATTTTGTTTTTAAGTAAAAAAAATATTTAACCAAGATATAAACATAGATAATATTTCTTTACTTACTGAATATTAGAACGATAGTATTTTTAATTAACAGATGTTAAATAATACTTATAAAACGATTTTTTAATAAGTTATAAATTAAAAGCAGTTAAAAAAAGGTTTAAATTAATCAATAACTTGTTTAAAATTAATAACTATTTTTCTTGTTAAATTTAATTAAAAAAAGTAATAGATAAATTTTAATTACTTTCCAAATTTATTTCTATTAAATCTATTAACAGTAATTCACAGCTTATAAAAAACATATATACAATAAATAGACTTAACTCTTATATTATTAAAATTGTGCGATATTTGTTTCTAAATAATAAATCTAAAATAAATTCTTATGAAAATAGCTATAGGAAATGATCATGCAGGACCTAAATATAAAGAAGCAATAGTAAATTATCTTAACTCAAAAGGTATAACAGTTTCTAATTATGGTACGGATACAGAAAACAGTGTTGATTATCCAGATTTTATTCATCCAGTAGCAAAAGACGTAGCTAATCAAAGAGTTGATTTAGGAATTATTATATGTGGCTCAGGTAACGGTGCTGCGATGACCGCTAATAAATATCAAAAAGTAAGAGCTGCACTTTGTTGGACAAAAGAAATTACCGAATTAGCAAGATTACATAACAATGCAAATATATTAAGTATACCAGCACGTTACACAAGTGTTCCACAAGCAATTGCTATGGTAAAGACATTCATAAGTACCGATTTTGAAGGTGGAAGACATCAAAAAAGAGTTGATAAAATTAGTTGTCTTTAATTATAAATTTTAAATGAAGGTATTTATTAAAACATTTTCAGAATTAACAACTGAAGAGTTGTATCAAATCTTACGATTACGGTCTGAAGTTTTTGTAGTAGAACAAAATTGTGTTTACCAAGATATTGATCAAAAGGATCAAAAAGCTATTCATATTTTTGGAGTATCAAAAAAAACAATAATAGCTTACACTCGTTGTTTTCAACCCGGTACATACTTTAAAGAAGCTTCGATAGGAAGAGTGGTTGTAAAAAAAAATCAAAGAAAATTAAAAAGAGGAAATCAAATTATGCTTAATTCTATTAGAACAATTGAAACTCTTTATCACACCAAACTTATAAGAATATCTGCTCAATGCTATTTAAAAAATTTTTATAACAAACTTGATTTTTTTAGTGTAGGAAACGAATATCTAGAAGACGGAATTCCACATATAAACATGATTAGAAAGTAACCGTTTAATTTTATAATAAGATTATTTTTTTGGAATAGACTTAATTTCTTTTTTATTAAAAGGGATTTTTAACTGAAATAGAAAATTTTCATCATTTGTATGGTTTGAAGAATCTAAACCATATTTAATCTGTTTAGGGTCTCCATAGGTAAAAGTACCAAATAATCGATCCCATATAGAGAGAACATTCCCAAAATTACTATCGGTCCAAGGTTGTTGATAATGGTGATGAAACTTATGCATATTTGGAGAGACAATTAAATAACTCAACCCTTTATCCAACCAAAGAGGTAAAGAAATGTCTGCATGATTAAAATAAGTAAAAGGTATTGTTACCATTCTGTAAAAAAAATAAAATGAGACAGGCATTCCCATTATTACAACTACTATTAGCGCAAAACTTTCTCGTATTAAAAAATCAAAAGGGTGATGTCTAGTTCCTGTTGTAACGTCTACATTTTTATCTGTGTGATGAACTAAATGCAGTCGCCACATCCACCTCACTTTATGAAGTAAAAAATGAACAAAATATTGTGAGGTAAAATCTAAAATAACAATCGATATCATAACTTTTACCCAAAGATCCGCATGTATTGTGTTAAGAATTCCAAAATCAGATTTTTTTAACCATACATCAATCAAGGTTAAAAGAATTCCAAAAAGTGCGTTAATTATAATCACTAACCCTAACAACAATAAATTTGTTTTAGCATGTTTCCATCTATTAAAATTACTTTTGTAAAATGAATAATACCCCTCTATAATCCAAAAAAAACTTATAAAAAAAACAATCCATATACCTTTAAACCAAAAGGATAAGTGCTCAAAAAAGAATAAAAAACGCTCCATATATTATTTTAATATATTGTTATATAAAGAATTATCTCTTAACACTGAAATAGCTTTTAAAATCTCAGGATTATGAACAACTTGGTACGAATACATACCGTCCCGATAAAAATAACGTTTTAAAATTTCATTGCTTAGCAAATTTACAATTTCCTCTTTTTTATCGAACAGCATTTTTTCTTTAGCCTTATTAATTTCTATTTTGAGTTTTTTATAACTTAAAGCCACCTCTCCTTTTAAATTTTCCTCCGAAGCTTTTTGAATAGCCTTAGAAAACAACTTTTCAGATTCTGTTTCGTATTCAAAATCGTTTGTTTTAAGAAATACTAAAAAATCTTGAAAATCAGAATCTTGAAAATTAAATTTTTCAAAACTTTCAAGTTCTTTTGAGTAATAGTAGTGGGTTGCATAGTTAAAAATAGCATGATTTTTTAATAGAGCAGTTGTAATAGCGCTAAATTCTCCTGAATCAAGTGCTATATCTGGCATAATGCCACCACCATCATATACAGTTCTTCCTCCTCTTGTTTTAAAAGCGGTATGTTTTTTTGGATCCACCCGAATAGGGTCACCGTTTTCGTCCCGATTCCAATAGTCTAACGCTTGGATGCATCTACCACTAGGGGTATAATATCTGGAGATAGTAACTTTTAATTGGGTCCCATAAGTTAATTTTTTTGGACGTTGCACCAAACCTTTACCAAAGCTACGAGCTCCAATAATTACCGCCCTATCAAGGTCTTGTAAACTACCCGAAACAATTTCACTTGCAGATGCGCTGCGTCCATTAACAAGAACTACCAAAGGTATTTCTTGATCAAATGCAGGCTTTTGGGTTGTATAGGTTTTGTTATATTTTTTAATCGCAGATTTTGTGGTGACAATAGGCTCCCCTTTAGGAACAAATAAATTAACAATGTTAACCGCTTCTGTTAATAAACCACCAGGATTTCCTCTTAAATCTAATATGATTTTTGAAGCCCCTTGTTTTTTTAAATCAATTAAGGCTGTTTTTGTTTGTTTCGTGGTCTTTTTGTTAAATTTAGACAAAACGATATAGCCAATATCACTATCTATCAATTGGTAAAAAGCAACTGCGTTCACATCTATAGCCCCCCTTATTAAAGAGGTTTTTATTTTTTTTCCTTGGCGTAAATAAGTAAGGTTTACTTTTGAATCTGCAATTCCCTTCAGCAACTCACTAGCATCCCCTTCGTATTGCTCGATGTTAACACCGTTAACAGTAATAATTTCATCACCTGCTTTTAGTCCAGCAATATCTGCGGGAAATCCCTGAAAAGGTTCAATAATCGTCAATTTTTTATTTTTACTTCTCACGGTTGCTCCAATACCGGTATAAATACCAGAGCTATTTATTCGCGCGTCTTCCACTTCTTGTTCGTTCCAGTAAACCGTGTAAGGGTCTAAATCGTCTAGCATCCCCTTTATAGCTTTGTTCATTAAATCAGAAGGAGTGGTTTCGTCCACATAATTCATGTTTAATTCTTTAAATAAAGTAGTGAAAATTTCAATTTGCTTGGCGATTTCAAAAAAATCTCCTTTAAAACTTACCGTTGTAAGTAAAATACACAGAGCAAGAACAGGAACAAGAATTTTCTTTTTCATGGGTTTATTTTTTTTATCACATTGACAAGTGATGTATCAATAGTGTTGTAGAGCGCTGTTTCTTTTCCAATATATAAAAAGAACAATAAATATCTTGAATTTTCATCGTTTTTTAACAAATGTTTCTGATGACGATATGCTTCTTTAATTTGTCTTTTAATACGATTTCTATCCACTGCTTTTTTAAACCGTTTTTTTGGTACCGAAAACGCAGCCTTTGTATTTTGACCATTCTGTGTTGGCAAAAAAAACAACTTTATAGGGTACTTGGTAACAGTTTTACCTTCTGTAAAAAGAAGTTTAATAGCTTTTTTACTTTTAAGCTTTTCAGATTTAGGAAAACGAAAATTCATGTTGGTAAATGTATGAAATAAGGGAGAGTATCAGTAATAAATTAGAAGCCAATATCTAAATTTAAGAGAAAGCTGTTTCTTAATTCTTTTTAGGTATTAAGGGCTATAAGTTGATTTGCTGTAAAGCATTTTATTTTTAACTTACAATTGTGCTCTATTTTAAGCATAAAGCATCCAATGAAAGTTAGATTCTTAATAAAAGAAGAATCGGTCTGATAGAAAATAGACAAAGCTTCGTAAAAAGATTTGTCTTCAAAACACAGGAGGTAAACTAAAAAGGAATAAGGATTGTGAGAAATTCCTTATTGTTTAGTAAAAAAAACTATTTTAAATTGTAAGTATTGTTTTCTAAATTAATGTCCGCCATTAAGCCAGAGTCATCAATCACAACACGTTTAATCTTTTTATCTTTTTTTACAATAAAGGAATAGTTGGGATTGGCCCAAGCCCAATCCGATAAAACAATCCAACTTTCATAAGAATGTGGGTTTGGTTTATCTGCTCGCATCATTTGTAAAGGAATATAAAAATTATCTACTTCCCCGTCTTCATAAATTACCTTAACATCTATTGGCATAGGCATTAAACCTTTTCTTTCCAGAATTATGGTGGTTTCCTCCTTGTCTGCAACGACGTTTTTAATGCCATAATCAATAGTGTTGGTTGTTTGTGTCCAATCCATTAAATACCAATCTAGTTCGGCGCCAGATACTTTTTCCGCCACCCTTATAAAATCGTTGGGAGTAGGATGTTTAAAAGCCCACTCACTAAAATAACGTAACAGTGTTTTTTTTAAATTTTCTTTTCCAATAACATATTCTAATTGAGAGAGAAAAACAGCCCCTTTACTATATGCTGCAATTCCATAACCTCTGTTTGTGTGGTATCGATCTGCCTGCGTAGACTGAGGTTGTTCTTTGCCGCTAGTGGCAATGTATGTATATGCGCGGTAAGAGCTTGAATTTGGATTGTCTTTTCCCTCCTTCATTATTTCATTCATAGCTAGATTTGATACGTAGGAGGTAAACCCCTCGTCCATCCATTCGTGCTTACTTTCATTGGTTGCTAATAAAAACTGAAACCATGTATGGGCCAATTCGTGTGCGGTGACTCCAATTAAACTTCCTAACTTCCGGTTACCGGTGATTAACGTACACATTGCATACTCCATTCCCCCATCTCCCCCCTGAATAACAGAATATTGTTTATAGGGATATTCTCCGATGTGTTGATTAAAAAACACCATCAAAGCAGCTGTTTTTTCTTGTAAACTTTTCCAGTTTTCAACAATATCAGGATTGTTCTTGTAGTAAAAGTTTAGTGTAACACCATTAGGCCCCGGATAGGAATCATGAATAAAATCTTTGTCTGCTGCCCAGGCGAAGTCATGAACATTTGGGGCTTTAAAATGCCAGGTTCTGGTGTTTCCTTTGGTTTTTTTGCCTAACCCATTCTTGTCTCCATTTTGAAGATATCCTGTACCACCAACGATATAATTTTCATCAAGTTTAATTTTCACATCATAATCCCCCCAAACACTGTGAAACTCGCGAGCTATGTATGGGGTTGCGTGCCAACCTTCAAAATCGTATTCAGCGATTTTTGGAAACCATTGTGTCATAGAATATGCAACACCTTCTGCGTTATTTCGCCCCGATCTTCTTATCTGAACGGGTATTTGAGCGCTCCAATCCATTTTAAATACGGTTGAGCTTTTGGGTAAAATAGGGGTATTTAAATTGACCTCTAATACGGTTCCAGCAATTTCGAAAGAAAGTGGCACCCCATTTTGAGTTAATTGTTCGGGGTTAATAAACCCTATCTCTGAAGGTAATAATTTTGAAATTCTACTTCCAACCCTCTTATCAGAATCCTCTATATTTCTCGATCGAACATCCATTTCGCTATCAGGCTGAAAGGCATTAAAATATAAATGATAATATACCCGATACAAAGTATCGGGTGAGTTGTTGGTGTATGTTAACTCTTGAGCACCTTTATATCGGTGAGTCTTAACGTCTAAATCTATGACTATTTTATAGTCTACTTTTTGTTGCCAATATAGCGTGTTGTTTTGTGAAAACCCCAGTCCTATAGCTAGTAAAAAAAAAAGATTTAAAACGAATTTCATAAAACTATAGTTTACTAGCTAAAATAAGCGCATTGTATAAATTTACTATTTTTCCAGATTTAGAAATAACAGAAAAAGCCTGTGTATTTGACTCATCTCCACCCACAATAACTGTCGCTGCTACTCCCAAGCCACTATCCATTAATACTTGTTTTACTTGTTTAGCTGATAATTTTGGATAATAAGACCGTACCATGGCCGCCACCCCCGCAACGTTAGGAGAAGCCATTGAGGTACCTTGTAAATACTCATAAGTATTTAGTGGAGTTGTTGACCAGATTTTTACCCCAGGTGAAAATAAGTCAACATTAGCGGCTCCATAATTTGAAAATGTAGCAACCATTTCTTTACCATATTTATAGTTTAATGCTCCAATGGTAATAAAATTGTCACTAATCTCCTCTCCTTTTACAATTTCATCGTTAGGGTAGCTCACCACAACATCTAAATCGTTCGCGTCATTACCTGCTGCATTAACGATTAACACATCTTTCTTTGCGGCATACTCAATAGCATCCCACACCCATTCAGGGTTTTGTGAGAAGGCTTTACCAAAACTAGTGTTAATCACTTTTGCACCGTTGTCAGCCGCATATCGAATTGCTAAAGCCACATCTTTATCGTACTCATCCCCGTCAGGAACAGCTCTTAATGTCATAATCTCAACATTTTGAGCAACCCCATCCATTCCTATATTATTCCCTCTCTGTGCCGCAATAATTCCAGCTACATGAGTTCCGTGTCTTGCGTCTTCCTTTTTCGGATCTGGACCATCGACGTCATTGTTGCCATAATCAGTATCATTTATATCGTATGGATCATCATTAAGAACTCCTCTAAAGTCTGTGTCCATAGCAAAGTGATTTTTTAATCGCCCTTGGAAATATTGAACCCCTCTATTAAGTCGATTTTTAAACGCCGGAATGGTACCTCCATAAGAAAGCATTTGAGAAAGGATCGCAATATTTTTTTGATCCTCCTCGGTTGGGTCTACTATAGCAGCTAGATCCTCAGCGCTATAATCTTCTTTACCTATTTTTTTAACGATAGCATCATGAGAAGCGGTTACTTGGCTTAACATTTGATTATACCTGTTGTAGTTTCCATTTATTTCGTCATATTCTTTACTATACTCGGCTTTTGCTTTCTCGTACATAACAAAAAGAGCCTTTTGCTCCTCCGTAACATCAGCAATGCTTTTTCCTTCGAAATCAGCTTCGTATCTTTTTATGATACGAACAAACTCAAGATTTTCGCCAACAATATCACCAAGGAAGTTCCACCCATATACATCGTCTACATATCCATTATCATCATCATCAATCCCGTTATTGGGCACTTCATCTTTATTGGTCCAAAGCACGTTTTTCAAATCTTCATGCTCAATATCGATACCGCTATCAATAACAGCAACAATAACTTTTGTGCCCTTTAAATTAGGAATTAATTCTGCATAAGCCTTATCAACACTCATCCCGGGTATGGTGTCAGTCTTTAAATCGGCATAACTCCAACTTTTAAGTTGAACTTCTTCAATCTTAGCGTTTTTTGAAGTTTCTTCGTTTGTGTTTTTTAAAAGTGCCGCATTAATGGGCCGTACAGTACTCCCACAACTTGTTAATAAAATTGTCGTGGCAGCTGCGAATAAGAAAGGTTTTAGTAATTTCATGGTTGTTTAATTAAAAAATTCATTAATCGTAAAACATTCGTTTAGACGAACTCCTCTATCCGTTTGTTTTACAGTAATAATAGGGTTATGAGCATCATGCTCTAAAAACAAATAGTAATTATTTTCTGCTGCCAAATTTAGAAATTTTTCTTTTTCTGGCAAGGTTAATAAAGGTCTTGTGTCGTATCCCATTATAAAAGGGAGCGGAAGATGTCCAGCCGTAGGTAATAAATCTGCCATAAACACCACTTTTTTTCCTTTGTAGTTAATGTGTGGAATCATTTGTTTTTCGGTGTGTCCATCTGCAAAAAAAATATCAAAATTCATTTTTTTAGATTTTAAAAAATCATCTTCAGCTTCTTCAACAAAATTGAGTTGACCACTTTCCTGCATTGGTATAATGTTTTCGGTGAGAAAGGAAGCTTTCTCCCGTCTGTTTGGTTTGGTGGCCCAATTCCAATGATTCTTATTACTCCAGTAAATTGCGTTTTTAAAGGCAGGTTCGTAACCTGTTTTATTTTTGTTCCACTGAACCGCACCGCCACAATGATCAAAATGAAGATGAGACAAAAATACATCTGTAATATCATCTTTATGAAATCCTTTTTTTTTCAGAGAAGAATCCAAGTTGTAGGATCCCCAAGGATAATAATATCCATAAAACTTATCACTTTGCTTGTTACCCATACCGGTATCGATTAAAGTTAGCCTGTTTCCATCCTCGATTAAGAGACAGCGAGCAGCAATATCTATCATATTGTTAGTGTCAGCGGGGTTTGTTTTAGACCAAATTGACTTAGGAACAACTCCAAACATGGCTCCGCCATCTAATTTAAAATTACCTGCTTCGATAGGATATAATTCCATAGGCGAGCAAAGGTAATTAAACATATGATTAAGGACAAAAACTTATGAGAATATTAAGATTCTAGGCTAAAAAGCACTTAACAAAACAATTTTAGAAACAGTGTTGTTTTAGTTGTTTAAGATTGCAGCTAATTTTTCTCCGTAATCTATAAAGGCGACGGTCTCATCTGTCCGAGCTAATTTAATTTTATCGAATATTAAAAGTGCGTTTCCATTACTTTCAATATGATAAATCTGATGGTTTTCAAAAAAGCGAACAATTTCTTCAGTGAAAAATGATCGAATTTCAGATTCATTATTTCCCATGAGTAAGAATTTTTTAGAAAAATCAGGATACATTTCAAAATCAATATCTTTATAGCCCGTAAAAGCCATTACACGATCAAAGATTTTTCCTAAAACCCCTTCCTTTTCCATAGAGAAAACAGGTATTTTTTTATTTAATTTTAGGACCATTAACGTGGTATTAAAAGTTTCAGCCGTAAAAGCTTGCCCCTCATTAAATGTTATATCTGCAATTTCCCAAGACATGCCTATTCCTTGAAACGCCCCTTTCAAACTATTGTATTTTCGCTCAATAGGCCTAATTTCAAAAAAATGAAATTTTTTAAAATAGTCCGTATTCCAATCCACTTGACTCGAGAATTGAAAGTCTTTTTCAGTTGCTAAATTTCTTAAGCGTTTTTGTCTTTGAGATAATTTAGCATCAGAGCTAGACAGGCAAATTTTTAAAGCTCTGTTATGGTTAGACGAAGATACGTGCGAATCAAGCCCAGTAATAAAAACTTTCCCTCCAGACGCTCTTTGTGATTTTAGGTATTCCGCCAAGTAATCCATGTAGGTAATACCCACCAATCTAGTTTCTGATAAATCAATATTGACATCTGCTCCCTGAGGTATTTGTGCGACGAGCTTATCAACTTTTAAAATACCTAAAAAATTAGCAATCCCTTTAATTTTTAGATCGAAAGCATTGTCAGATAACTTAACAAGTCTGGTCCGTGATTTATAGATCATTTTAAAAAATTGCGGGATAGATAACTTCGCTAATAGCATATGTGTAACTAGTGCTAGTAGAAGGCCACCAAGTAAACCAACCAACAAATTCGTGTATAAAGTTAAAACCATAGTAAAAACAAAGAAAACAAGCTGTTCTGTTCCTTGGTTGTAAGCTTGTTTAAAAACTGCGGGTGATGCCAATTTAAACCCAGTATATACAAGTAAAATAGCAAAAGCACACAAAGGCACCTGTCTCATTATTGGGCTTAACATTACAATAAAAATCAATAACAAAAGCCCTTGATACATGTTTGACCATTTGGTTTTTGCACCGTTGTGAATGTTTACAGTGCTTCTAATAATAACAGCAATAATTGGTAAGCCCCCGATTAAACCAGCCACCATTGTGCTCAAACCAATACCAGTTAAATCCTTGTTTAAGTTTGTTTTTCGTCTGTAGGGATCAATCTTATCAACTGCTTTTGCAATAGCTAAAGACTCTATGCTGGTAATAATTAACATTGAAAATACGGTTGTCCAGAATTCAAGTGTATTAATTTTACTAAAGTTAGGGTGCATTATGGATTCCATTATAGAGTCCGGAATATCCAATAGTAAATCAGGGCCTATATTGTAGGCTTTTCCAAAAAAAGAAACCGTTTGTTGATCAAAGAAATTGAATGCGTATACAAATGGGATTGAAAGAGCTATAACCCACATGGGCGCTGGTAAAATATGAAAAAATCGATAACTAGTTTTAGAATGAAACAGCAACATTAACAAGCCTGTTAAAGCGATAATTATAACAAAGGGATTGGCTTCGGGCAACAATAAAAAAGCATCGATTAGATTTTGAACAATACTACCACTTTCAGAATGTGTACCCATCGCAACATGAATTTGCTTTGCAAAAATGATAATTCCTATGGCTGCCAATATGCCATGAATTACAGAAGAATGAAAGACCTCTGCTAGCCTCCCTAATTTCAACAATCCGAGTAGCATTTGAATTGCACCTGAAACCACCACAGCGGCTAATACATAATTAAACGCTTGCCCAGAGCCATCGTCCATCAGTACAATCCCTAAAAGAATTACCCCGATAACCCCTTTAGCGGGACCATTAACCGAGATATGACCTCCTCGGTATAAGGTCGTAACAACCCCTCCAATAATTGCAGAAAAAATACCAGACATTGCAGGTGCTCCCGCAGCAAGCGCAATTCCTAACGAAAGAGGCAAAGCAATAAGCGCAACACTTACCGCAGCAATTAAATCACTTCGCCAATTTTCAATTAAGCCCTGAATACCTTTTTTTGGTATGGTTTCCATTTTTTAATTTTTGATCGTTTTATTATTAAATAGCTAAAATAGTAAATATTCAGAATTATTTCTATACTAGAAAGACAAAGAGACGCTCTAATCAGGTTTCGCTATAACTATAATTCTTCAGGCGCTAGCTCTAAATACAAACCCTCTAGCTCTTCGGTTATAGATATTTGACAACCGAGCCTGCTGTTTTCTTTCACATTAAAGGCTTCAGACAACATCGCCTCTTCTTCATCCCCTTTTTCAGGAATAAGGTGTTCAGAATGGATATAGCATTGACAAGAGGCGCACATGGCAATGCCACCACAAACCCCAATGGTTCCCTCAGGAGCCAATTCATAAGAACGTACCACTTCCATAATATTCATAGCCATATCTGTTGGGGCTACTATTTTATGTGTTTGTCCTTCCCTATCTTTTATGGTGATGTTTACATCTGACATAATCAAGGATCACTGATTAAGTGACTGTATTACAGGTTTACTAGCTTCTTTTCTGGTGCCATCAAAACCATCAACCCCACTTACTGTAGTATATCTAAAAATATTTTTTTTACCGGGGTTTATTATTTTAAATGCAGATTGGCACATTAATGTTGCTTCATGAAACCCACATAAAATAAGCTTTAACTTTCCAGGATAGGTGTTGATGTCGCCAATTGCAAAAATGCCAGGAATATTTGTTTGATAGTCAAAGGTATCTACTTTTATGGCATTTTTTTCAATTTCTAAACCCCAACTACCAATGGGCCCAAGTCTAGGGGACAAACCAAAGAGCGGTATAAAATGATCCAAGGCAATTTCTGTTTGAACCTCATCCTTGGTAACGATAATACTTTCTAATTTTTCTGTTCCGCCAAGCTGTGTGATTTCGGCTGGAGTAATGATATTTATTTTATTTTTGGCTTTTAATTCTCTCGCTTTTTCAAGAGAATCTAAAGCGCCTCTAAATTCATTTCTTCGGTGAACAAGGGTAACTTCTTTAGCAATATCTGCTAGGTAAATACTCCAGTCCAACGCTGAATCTCCCCCTCCTGCAATTACGATACGTTTATTTTTATAAATAGCGGGATCTTTAATAATGTATTCCACCCCTTTACCTTCGTAAAAACTTAAGTTGTTCAACGTAGGCTTTCTAGGCTCAAAACTTCCTAAACCTCCTGCAATTGCAATCACCGGCGCTTGGTGCGCTGTTCCTTTGCTAGTAACAACCGTAAACATACCATTGTCATCTTTAGAGATTTTTTCTGCACGTTCTCCAAGCGTAAATCCTGGCTCAAATTGCTTGCACTGTTCTAATAAGTTAGTTGTTAAATCTCCAGCTAGAATTTCTGGAAAACCAGGAATGTCATAAATGGGTTTTTTTGGATAAATTTCAGAACACTGTCCCCCGGCTTGAGGGAGGGCGTCTATCAGATGACACTTAAGTTTTAGTAAACCCGCTTCAAACACCGTAAATAAACCGGTAGGTCCGGCTCCAATGATTAAGATATCTGTTTTTATCATTATTTGAACAATTTTTTATCAAAATAGAAAACGCAAAATTACAAAGCTTTTATCTCTTTTTTTGATTTTGAAGATTTTTTCTATAGGAAGCAGTCTATTAATCATCAAAAGTATTGAGTTTTAAGCGTCATAAATTTATTTTATAATAATTTTATGAAAATAGATCCCTTAGAATATCGAGATAAATTTTAGTTTTGCTTTTTAAAAGTTCAAGTCTTGGCTATAAAAATTACAGATGAGTGTATTAATTGTGATGCTTGTGTTGCGGAATGCCCAAACAATGCAATTTATGAACCAGATCAAGAGTGGTCTTATTCAGATGAAACAATTTTGAAAGGATTGATTACTCTCCCAAATGGGTCTCAGGCAAATGCAGACACACAAAACGAACCTGGTTCAGACGAATTTTATTATATAGTAACTGATAAGTGCACAGAATGTAAAGGATTTCACGAAGAGCCTCAATGTGCTGCCGTGTGTCCTGTTGACTGTTGTGTGCCTGACGAAAAAAACATAGAAACGGAAGCCGCTTTACTCGGCAAAAAAGCATGGATGCATGGAGATTAATTTTTTAATTAATCGTTTAGCTTGAGTACCGCCATAAAGGCTTCCTGAGGAATTTCTACATTACCCACCTGACGCATTCTTTTTTTACCTTTCTTCTGTTTTTCTAGTAATTTACGTTTTCGTGAAATATCACCACCATAACACTTTGCAGTAACATCTTTTCGGAGCGCTTTTACCGTTTCTCTGGAAATAATTTTTGCTCCTATAGCAGCTTGTATCGGAATATCAAATTGTTGTCTAGGAATTAGTTGGCGTAGTTTTTCGCACATTTTTTTTCCTACTTCATATGCATTGTCTTGATGCAACAGAGCAGACAACGCATCAACAGGATTGCCATTTAACAACACATCTACCTTTACTAATTTAGAAACCCGCATGCCGATGGGGTGGTAATCAAAAGAAGCATAGCCCTTAGAAACTGTTTTTAAGCGATCATAAAAATCAAATACAATTTCAGCCAAAGGCATGTCAAAAGATAATTCAACCCTTTCAGGAGTTAAATAGGTTTGATTGGTAATTTGCCCTCGCTTTCCTATACATAAAGACATCACCGGCCCAACAAAATCTGCTTTTGTAATAATAGAAGCTTTGATGTAAGGCTCTTCTACCCTGTTTAAGCTCGACGGTTCTGGTAAATCTGATGGGTTGTTTACCAGCAATATTTCGTCGGGTTCTTTATGGGTATAAGCATAATATGAAACATTAGGAACGGTTGTTATAACCGTCATTCCAAATTCACGCTCTAACCTTTCTTGAATAATTTCCAGGTGAAGCATGCCTAAGAAACCACAACGAAAGCCAAAACCAAGCGCAGCCGAACTTTCTGGCTGAAAAACCAAAGACGCATCATTTAGCTGAAGCTTTTCCATGGAATTTCTTAATTCTTCATAATCTTCAGTATCTACAGGGTAGATTCCTGCAAACACCATTGGCTTTACATCTTCAAAGCCATCGATACTATTTTTAGTTGGGTTTTTAAAATCGGTAATCGTGTCGCCCACCTTCACCTCTTTAGCTTCTTTAATCCCAGTAATTAAATAACCCACGTCACCAGCTTTTACGCTGCTTTTAATTTCTTGTTTTAATTTAAGAGCCCCCACCTCGTCTGCATAATAATCGTTATTGGTTGCCATAAATTTGATGTGCTGACCTTTTTTTATTTCTCCGTTTAATATTCTGAAATAGGTCTCAACTCCCCTAAAAGGATTGTAAACAGAATCAAATATAAGGGCCTGTAAAGGCTCATTAACATCTCCTTTCGGGGCAGGAATCCTTTCAATGATGGCCTCTAAAATAGTTTCAATTCCAATACCTGTTTTAGCACTTGCCGGAATCACTTCTTCCGAATCACAACCTAGAAGCCCAACAATATCGTCTGTTACTACTTCTGGATTTGCAGAGGGTAAATCAACTTTGTTTAACACAGGAATTATTTCTAAATCATTTTCAAGAGCCAAATATAAATTGGATATGGTTTGAGCCTGAATACTTTGTGCAGCATCAACCACTAACAAGGCTCCTTCGCAAGCAGCAATCGACCTGGAGACTTCGTAAGAAAAGTCGACATGGCCAGGAGTGTCTATTAAATTTAAAACATAGGTCTCACCTTTATAGATATACTCCATTTGTATGGCGTGACTTTTTATAGTAATCCCTCGTTCTCGCTCCAAATCCATACTGTCTAACAATTGGTTTTGTTTTTCGCGTGCAGTAACTGCTCCAGTGGCGTCTAAAAGACGATCAGCTAGGGTACTTTTACCATGATCAATATGGGCAATGATGCAAAAATTACGTATGTTTTTCATAAAAAAATACAACTCTTATTGAGTTTGCAAATATAGAATAAAAGGAACCAATTTACAGTGCTTAATTAAAAACCGTTTTAAAAAACTAATTAAAATAATTGTCAATACGATAATTACAAAAAACCAGCTTATTCGGTTTATTAAAATCTAAATAATTACTCTTATACACAGACGTATACAGATAGCCATTAATTTACTTATTTTTGCAAACGCATGGTTAAAATTGATACTATAGAACTAGGGGACTTTCCCTTGTTGCTTGCCCCTATGGAGGATGTAAGCGATCCTCCATTTCGAGCGTTGTGTAAAGAACAAGGTGCCGATGTCGTCTATACGGAGTTTATTTCATCAGAAGGGTTGATTCGTGATGCTGCAAAAAGCGTTATGAAATTAGATATTTATGAAAAAGAACGACCCGTTGGAATTCAAATTTTTGGTGCAAATTTAGAATCCATGCTTCGAAGCGTTGAAATCGTCGAAGCATCAAAGCCAGACATTATTGATATTAATTTTGGTTGCCCCGTAAAAAAGGTGGTGTCTAAAGGTGCTGGCGCAGGAATATTAAAAGATATTGATTTAATGGTTTCTTTAACTAAAGCAATGGTTGAACACACTTCTTTACCGGTGACCGTTAAAACACGACTGGGCTGGGACGAGGAAACTATAAAAATTGTAGAAGTAGCTGAAAGACTCCAAGATGTTGGATGTAAAGCCATCGCTATTCATGGTAGAACCAGAAAACAAATGTACAAGGGTGCTGCAGATTGGGCGCCTATTGCAGCCGTTAAAAACAATCCGAGAATGAACATACCTGTTTTTGGAAATGGAGATGTTAACAGCCCAGAACGCGCCAAAGAAATGAGAGACTCGTATGGGTTAGATGGCGCCATGATTGGCAGGGCAAGCATCGGAAACCCTTGGTTTTTTAGGGAAGTACAACAGTATTTAAAAACAGGTGAAAAAATATTAAAGCCAACGATGTCGGAGCGTGTAGAAGCAGCTAGAAGACATTTACAAATGGCAATCGATTGGAAAGGCGAAAAATTAGGGGTTTTTGAAACAAGGAGACATTATACCAACTACTTTAGAGGAATACCTCACTTTAAAGAATATAGAATGAAAATGGTAACTAGTGACGATTCCATCGATGTTTTTAAAACCATTGACGAGGTAGCTTTAAAGTTTAAAAATCATCAGTTTGACTAAGCGATTAACTTTTTTGTAACTCGAGTTGCTGCAATCTTTGAGGCCATACCGCCTAAAAAAAGAATAGTTACCAACACGATCACTACATTCATAAATTCAAGTTTAACAGGATAAGGCATGTTGGGAGCGATGGGCACAAAACCAAACTTTTGTTGAAAAAAGATTACTATTATTCCAAAGAATAGACCAATAAACAAGCCTGTAGACGTCATTATTAATCCATTGTAAAAAAATATTTTTCTAACTTCTTTTAGTGTTAGCCCCAATGAAACTAGTGTTTTAATATTATTTCGTTTCTCAATAATAATCATAATGATTGTTCCGGTAATATTAAAGATAGCAATCGCAGCGATTAGACTTACAAATATGTAAACAAATAAATTTTCGATATTTAACATTTTATACAGACTATCGTTTTGCTCCATTCTATTTTTAATGCGAATGTTATTATTGAATATCGATTTAATATCTGATCGAACGAGATGCTCATCTGAGCCGGGAGCTATTTTGATCTCTATCGATGAGATCTCATTGGGTTTCATACCCAATAAAGATCTTGCATAATCAATATCAGAAAAAACATATTCGCTATCCAGCTCTTCATTGACACTGTACATTCCTGATGCAACAGCTTTTCTTTTGGTAAAAGCATCTGAGGGATTTAAAATTTGGCCAGCACCAGGTTTAGGAACATAAATTTCAAGTAAATTACTATAGTCTAAAACGCCCAAAGAAAGTTTCTGCGAAATTCCCAAACCAACCACAACCTCATCGCGATTAGGAACTAACCAATCGTTTAAAAATAAAATACTGTCAACAGCAACTACCTTTTTAAAATTTTGGTCTATACCTTTAATTTTTGCTACATGATTTTTCCCTCGATATTGAATAAAAACTCTTTCTTCTATTGTTTTTGTATAAGCCTCAATCCCTTTAATAGCAGCGAGCTTATTTTCTAACTCTTTTGGAAATACGATGGACTTGCCTTGATAAGAATAAATTTTTAGGTCAGCATCAAATACGTTGGTAAACTGAAGGCTAAACTCTCTTAGACCAGAAAACCCTGAAAGAACAATAAACAGGGCAATAGAACCAACTGCAGCAGCAGTAACAGCAATTCTAGCTATAATATTAATCGCATTTTTGCTGCTTTTTGAAAACAAATATCGCTTCGCAATGTAGAAGGGAAAGTTCAATTATATTTTTTTTCGTTTGTCTAGTAAATTTGTATCCATAATGGGGTTTTCTTTTCCTTGAACCGCATCCTCTAGCTTGTTGATGTACTCTAAAGAATCATCATTGTAGAAGGCCAAATCAGGCATTTTACGCAACTGATGTTTTGTTTTTTGAGCTATTTGATGTTTTATTTTTGGCTTTAACTCGTTTAGTTCTTTTACAATATCGTCTGATTTTTCTGCGGGAAAAACACTAGTGTACACTTTTGATAAGGACAAATCGGTGGTTACGGTTACTTTAGTCACCGAAATAATAATCCCTAACTGACCAGATTCGTGTAACATTTTTTGTAATACGACTGCCAAGTCGTTTTGTAAAACCCCTGCAATTTTCTTTTGTCTATTCGTTTCGTTCATCCAGCAAAAATACCACAATTAAAAAAAAGAAACTTTAATTAAGCTAACAGAAGCCATGTATGGTAATTAGAATTCTTATTTTTGTTTAACAATAGATAAGGAATCATGAAAAAAATAGAACATATTGGGATCGCCGTAAGGAACCTTAAAGATTCAAATAAAATTTATGAAAGCTTGTTGGGAAGCCCTCCCTATAAAATGGAGGAAGTAAAAAGCGAAGGGGTTCGTACCTCTTTTTTTAAGATGGGCGAAAGTAAAGTAGAGCTTTTAGAGGCGAGTAACCCTGAAAGTGCTATTTCAAAATTTATAGATAAGAGAGGAGAGGGGATGCATCACATTGCCTTTTTAGTTGATGATATTGAATCCGAGATTTTAAGGTTAAAGAAAGAGGGTTTTGTTGTGTTGGACGAAACGCCAAAAAAAGGAGCCGATAATAAATGGGTGGTTTTTTTACATCCTAAATCTACAAATGGAGTTTTGATTGAATTATGTCAGGAAATAAAATAATAAAAAAATAGCTTGTCAAATATATAAAGAGTTCTAAATTTGCAAAAACAAAATCGGTCCCATAGCTCAGCTGGTTAGAGCACCTGACTCATAATCAGGGGGTCCTTGGTTCGAGCCCAAGTGGGACCACTCTTAAATACAAGGTTTACATTAACGTAAACCTTTTTTTGTGGACACCATCCAAATTGATACAATTAGCAAAAGAACACTTTAAAATTACAAAAATTGACAGACATTCGTGTTCATTTCAACTTTTAATAGTTTTTCAAACAAACGTTGTACCAACACCTCTGAACTAAAGAGGAATTTATTCAGCACCAAAAAAGGCACTATAATTAAATAGCACCTTTCAAAACCCCTAAAAAAGC
>SGZC01000019.1 GCA_004213605.1 Flavobacteriales bacterium | reverse complement strand
AATCAGTTTGAAGTTACCTTAAATACCGAATATGATGGTAAAGTTTATGTTGCAATCTATAATATGTTAGGACAACAACTAGGTTTTAAGTTAGCGCAGAATGATGGAGGTATTTATAGAATGAATTTAAACCTATCTAGCGCAGCCGCTGGAGTTTATGTAGTAAAAGTAGGTGGGCAAAATACAACTACTTACAAAACAGGAAGAGTAATTGTGAAATAATAATACTGTTCAGTTAACAAAAAAAGCGTTTTCAAATGAATGAAAACGCTTTTTTTGTTTTATCATAAGAGTATTAATTGATAATAATTTTTTTAATGGTTTCAGCATTAGTTGAAATAACTTTCAATAAGTAAACTCCTCTATAAAATAAGCTGGTATTTATTTCTTTTTTGTCCGTTGTAAAAGGCTCTTTAAATATCTCTTTTCCAAGTAAATCATATATGATGACAGCTCCATTGTCAAGAATTGTTGAATTTTGAACCCATAGAACTTTATTAGCAGGATTTGGATAAATTGTAAGGTCTTCAAATATATTTACATCTAAAGATAATATTCCCCAGCGATCTTCTGCAGGCTCTCCGCCCCAAATAAGTGTAGCTAGGTATGGATTATCTATAAAAGGATTCCTGTTGCCATACTCCGTCTCTAAATAGGGGTTGCGTTGATCTTCAAATTCAGTAACTGGATCTTCTGCGTTCCATTGTAAATATACTTGAAGCATTTCGTTATCGGGTTGGGTAGCTCCAGATCCATTTAAGGTTGGTAAACATCGAGTACCATACCTGGTATACATATACATCATCATTCTAGCTATATCTCCTTTCCATTCGTCTCCTGGATACCAAGTTCCGCCAGTATTACCAGCATCTCCACTACCGGCACCAAATTTAGTATTTCCTCTGTTCCCATTCATTTGTTGATCGCTTGGTCTTAGGTTATGTGGGTCGGCGATGATACCTGTTGAACTATTGCTCGCACTACCCATTTCTGGATTGGCATTGGATCTTGCAAAAACATGTTCCCTGTTATATTCACAATTAGTTCCTCCAAAATCATCTTTATCTCTTGATCTATCAGTAGTACAACTTCCAGAATTATCGTAACCATATACCAACAAAACGTCAGAATTATTATCTGGATCTTCATCAGTGATCTTTACCGTATCTCTAACATCACCATAGGTGAAAGTAGGGTTGTTAATTGCAATTTTAGATTGTAATTCTAAATAGAGGTCTTGTCCTGTTAAAGTTAGATTAACATCATTATAGTAGGGTTGTTGTGCAAATAAAATTTGAACAAAAAATAATAAGACAAGTGTAATTTTTTTCATATTGATTAGTTTAAGTTACGTTTTTTTGTAGTAGTGCCATGTAAAATCCATCAAATCCACTTTCGCTAGGAAAAATTTTTTCTTCTTTCACAAATTTAAATTCTTTTCCAGACTTTCTTTCCAAAAAATCTTGGATTTGTCTTTCATTTTCAGAAGGTAATATAGAACAGGTGGCATAGACCAATTGACCACCTGGCTTTACCATCCTTGAGTACGAATCCAATATTTCTTTTTGAGTTTTTTTTATAGATTCAAGAAATTCTGGTTGTAGTTTCCATTTTGAATCTGGATTTCTTTTTAAAACACCAATTCCTGAACAAGGAGCATCGATTAATATTTTATCGGCTTTGTGGATTAATTTTTTAATGACCTTACTAGAGTCTATTGTTCTGGTTTCTATATTATGGGCACCATTTCTTTTTGCTCTTCTTTTTAGTTCTTTAAGCTTGTTTTCGTAAATGTCTAGTGCGATAACCTGTCCTTTATTTTCCATTAAAGAAGCGATATGCAAACTTTTTCCTCCAGCTCCAGCACAAGTATCAACAACTCTTGTTCCAGGTTTTGGATTTAGAAATTTAGCCACTTTTTGTGAAGAAGCATCTTGTACCTCAAACCAACCATTCTTGAAAGCCTCCGTAATAAACACATTGGTTCTTTTTACTAGTTTTAGCGCTTGTGGATACCCTTTTATACTCTCTGTTTCAATTTCAAGTTCTTGTAAATTATTTTGTAATTTTTCTTTAGTTGTTTTTAATGTATTTACTCTAAGAATCACATCGGCTAATTGGTTTAAGGCGTGAATCTCTTTGTCCCATTTTTTACCTAATTCGATCTCTCCTAAATTATCCAACCAATCTGGAACCGATTCTTTATATTTTCTAATGTTGGATAGTTCATCAAATTTTCCTTTTATTTTTCTTGTTGGAGTATTTTCGAATTGTGGCCAATCTGGAATTTGAATACCCTTCAAAGTAGCCCAAACAGTAAAAAGCCTAAATAAATTTGCTCTATTAAAAGGCTCTTTTACGTCAGCAATTTTTGAGTAAAGGCGCTTCCATCGAACAATGTCATAGGTAGTTTCAGCAATGAAACCTCTATCTCTTGCTCCCCATCGTTTATCTCGTTTTAGCGTATTTTTTAATACTTTATCTGCCTGCTTATTTTCATTAAAAATTAAATGAAGTGAATCAATAGTAGCAAATACTAAGTTACGGTGTAGTTTCATAATTCTATTATAGTTTACAAAGGTATTGTTTTAAGCTGTATAGATTTGTTACTTTTGAAAAAAAAATAACGATGCGAGTTTACCTAATGACCCTATTTTTAATTCTGTTAATCAGTTGTAATTCTAATAATTCAAAAGAATTTAGTTCGGTCACTATTACAGAGGTGTTTTCAGACAGTTTAAGCATTCGAGCTATAGCACCTATCACCAAAGATAAGATTTGGTTTGCAGCGAATAACGGTAGAATAGGTTTTATTGATAATAAATCTCCAAAAATAACCAGTATTAAATATGAAGATACGTTATTAAGTTTTAGAGCTATTTCTGCCACAAAAGATGCGGTATTTGTTTTAAGCATTGGAAATCCGGCAGTTTTGTATAAAATCGGATTTAATGGAAATGAGGCCACCAACATTGAAGAAGTATATGTAGAAAATGGACTGCATGTTTTTTATGATGCCATCAAGTTTTGGGACGATCAAGAAGGTATTGCGATGGGAGACCCAACAGATGAATGTTTATCTATAATTACAACAAATGATGGAGGTAATACTTGGAAAAAATTATCATGTGATCATTTACCAAAAACAGCTCTTGGTGAAGCTGCTTTTGCTGCTAGTAACTCTAATATTTCTATTTATAAAAACAATGTATGGATCGTAACAGGTGGAAAAAAAGCAAGAGTGTTTCATTCTTTTGATAGAGGTAATACCTGGAAAGTTTATGAAACTCCTATCATTCAAGGCGCGAGTATGAAGGGTATTTATAGTGTTGACTTTTACGATGACCAAAGAGGGATTATTTTCGGCGGAAATTGGGATCAAAAAGAATTTAATGAAGGAAATAAGGCCATTACCAATGATGGTGGAAAAACTTGGAGACTATTAAGTAATGGGAGAGGACCTGGGTACCGTTCCTCGGTTAAGTTTATTCCTGGAACTAATGGTAACGATATTGTTGCCGTTGGGTCTCCAGGTGTTTCATACAGTAATGATGGCGGTAATTCATGGGTAGAATTATCTACAGAAGGTTTTTATGCCATTGAATTTGTTAATGATACGTTAGCATTTGCCTCTGGTAAAAATAAAATTTCAAAACTGATTTTTAATTAAAAAAGAGATCGAAAGGTCCTCTGCTTGAATCATTTTCTTTTTTCTGGCCTACGGTCTCTTAATTCTTTGATTAACATTTCCTTGAAGGTTCTCTCTGCGTGTTCAAGTTTTAGAATTTTTATTGGAGGAATTACATCCCTTAAATTTGAAATTAATTCCTTCTGAAAAGTTAATTCCGCTGTTTTCATTGAAAGTATGTTTTCAATCAGTTTGTTTGCTTCGTCGTCAGAGAGTTTTTCAGTACTGTCAGGTCTAAATTTACTTTTACTCCTTAATTCACGCCTTATTTTCATCATTGAACGTTCGTGTTCATTGTAAATTGGCCAAAATTTCTCCGCTTCTTCTGTTGTTAAATTTAACTCGTTGCTTATGTGGGCAATTTTTAATGTTTTAATTTTTTCATATTTTTTTCCGCGTTCCTCACGTAATTTTTGGTGCGGATTTTGGGCATAAACAGTTGCGCTGATAGAACAAAAAGCTATTGCAATTAATAGGATGTTTTTCATTAGTTGTTTTTTAAATTAATATTCTAATAAGGGGTTTGAATTATTTATACTTTCTAGAAGATAATCTTCTAATTGATTTTCAGGTAATAGAGTCACATCACTTGTCATATTATTTAATTTTTCTTCTGTAAATAAATAAGCTAACTCATATTGATTTAATTGGATGTTTTCTTCATTAATAAAATTTTCGATATTGCTAATTTCAATTTCTTTTAACCTATGAACAGGATTCGACGTTTTTAAAATAGAGAAAAACAGGATAGCGAAGGCTGCTATTGAAGCTGCATAACTGAATGTTTTAAATGAAATTACAGGGACTACTTTCTTTTTTGTTGAAGCTTTACTAGGTTCTCTTTTTAGCTTGATGTCTAAATTAAAAAAATAGGCTTCAGGTGTTTTAAAACCAGTTTTTTTAGGAAGCATTTCTTCATGTAATTTGTTGAACAAACGACGTTCAAATTCATCGAAATACTTAATAGGCACCTTAAATTTTTCTATTTCTTTTTTGCTTTTCACTTTTGTTGGACTCAATTTTTGCTAAATAGTTTCATTTGATTTTATATAATTAGTAATTTTTTTTACGGCAATGTGATAACTGCTTTTTAGACCTCCAACGGAAGTTTCTAATATTTCTGATAAATTTTCATACGTATGATCTCCAAAATATTTCATGTTAAAAACCAATTGTTGTTTCTGTGGCAATGTATTGATTGCTTTTTGAAGTACAATTTGAATTTGATTTCCCTCAAAATAAATATCACTTTCTAAATTCTCAATCAACTGATTTTTTACTTCTTCGATAGTAATGTTTTTCTGTTTAGCTTTTTTATTTAAAAAAGTAATAGCTTCATTGGTTGCTATTCTATACATCCATGTGTATAGCTTACTTTTTCCCTCAAATTTGTGGATGTTTTTATAGATTTTAATAAATGTATTTTGAAGTATATCATCTGTGTCCTCATGATTTAAAACTATTTTCCTGATATGCCAATACAGGCGTTCCTTATATTGATCAATCAATATTTGGAACCCCTTTTCACTTTTTTTAAGAGATTTTAAGGCTGAGATTAATTGTTTTTCATCAATCATCTAGTGAATTTGTTTTATTGTATGACTTATCATTATTCAAATAGTTTAAAAGACAAACTACTATTATTAAAACAAAAGAATGAAAATTGTTATTTTAAATCTTGAGCTGCATGAATGATTAAGAAAGAGATTGCATTTTAACAAGATTGTAATAAACCCCCTTATTCTCAAGTAATTCATTATGTTTTCCTTGTTCAACGATTTCACCTTTGGCTAGTACCACTATATTGTCCGCTTTTTGAATGGTTGATAATCGATGTGCAATTACGATAGAAGTTCTGTTTTTCATCATATTTTCCAGCGCTTTTTGGACCAGCTGTTCACTTTCTGTATCCAGTGCTGAAGTGGCCTCATCTAGGATCATGATAGGAGGGTTTTTAAGAACAGCTCTTGCAATACTTAAACGTTGCTTTTGTCCCCCACTAAGCTTATTTCCTGAATCTCCAATGTTGGTGTCGATACCCTTTGGTAAACTTTCAACAAATTCCCAAGCATTGGCAACTTTTAGTGCATCGATAATCTCAGAATCTGTTGCATTTACCTTAGCTACCAATAAATTACCCTTAATGGTATCATTAAATAAAATAGAATCTTGAGTAACTAAACCTAATAATTTTCGAAGCGATTTTTGTTTAATTTTTTTAATATCTAAATTATCGATATTAATGGAGCCCTTATTTACATCATAAAACCTGGTAATTAAATTAGCAATGGTGCTTTTGCCACTGCCACTTTGCCCCACTAGAGCAACTGTATGTCCTTTAGGAACTTTTAACGAAAAGTCATTTAAAACAAAATCATCTTGGTATTTAAATGAGATATTTTTGATTTCAATCTCAGTTTCAAATTTTGTTATATTTTGAGCATTAGCTATGTCTGTAATTGTTGATTTTGTCTCTAAAATTTCTAAAACACGTTCTGCTGCTGCATTTCCCTTTTTTACAGAGTAACTTGCTTTACTAATCGCCTTGGCAGGAGTTAATATGTTATATGCTAGCCCCATATAAGCTATAAATGAACTACTGTCTAATGTGCCTTCTATCAATACCATTTTTCCTCCATACCATAATAAAACAGCAATCACAGAAATGCCTAAAAACTCACTGGTAGGAGAGGCAAGATTTTGTCTATTCAATAAAGTGTTAGAAAATTTATAAAATTTTAAGGTTGATTTTTTAAACTTCTTTCCAAAAAGTTTTTCCGCAGTAAAACCCTTAATAATTTTTAATCCACCCAACGTTTCTTCTAAAACAGATAAAAATATACCTTGTTCTTTTTGGACTTGATCAGATTTTCTTTTTAAGGTTTTTCCAATACGAGATATAATAAAACCAGAAATTGGAATAAAAATAAAAACAAAGAGTGTAAGTTTTGGGCTAATTACCAACATCATTATAATGGTAAAAATAATAGTTAAGGGTTCCCTAAATAAGAGTTCTAATACCGATAAAAATGAGTGCTGTATTTCCAAGACATCGGTTCCGGTTCTCGCTAGGATATCTCCTTTTCTTTTTTCTGAGAAAAAGGAGATGGGAAGGTTTACAGTTTTTTTGTACAATTCATTTCGGATATCTTTCAAAACACCATTCCTTAAAAATGTAATAGCATACATAGCGAGATATCTAAATATATTTTTTAATAAAAATAAAACAATAACTAAGGAAATTACTAATATCAAGGCCCTTGACGCATCGTCTTGGGCAAATTCATGAACCTTGAACGATAAGAAATCCTTGTAATAATCTTTTATACCTAAGATGCCCGTATAGGTAGGTTCTTTGATCACTTTAATTTTATCTTGTTCAAAAAGAACATCTAGCATAGGAATCAATGCAATGAATGACAAAGCACTAAATAACGCGTAAAAAACATTAAAAAAAATGTTTAAAAATGCAAACCTTTTGTAGGGTAAAGCAAATTGAATTATTTTTTTAAAATACGTCATTAATTATTTTTTAAAATTGAAATGATTGCCTCCAATTTTTGTTGATTTAGCTTCGTAGCAATATTGCCATCTTTAGATTTTGAGTGTACGCTAATATAAAACTTTATTTTGGGCTCTGTTCCACTTGGCCTCATTGCTATCTTACTTCCGTCTTCTGTATAGAATATAAGTACATTCGATTTGGGAACGTCTATTTCAACAATTGAATTGTTAACAAGATCTTTAGATTTGCTTTTTTGGTAGTCCTCTATTCGAATTACTTTTTGATCCGCTATAGTTGTGTATGAATTTTCTCTGAAATTTTTCATCATTTGTGAAATTTCTTCAGCTCCTTTTTTTCCTTTTTTTACAATCGAGATGAGATGCTCTTGGTAATATCCATAAGTTAAGAACAATTCCTCTAGATAGGAGAGTAAATTACCTCCATGTTGTTTTGTTTGTGCAGCAATTTCGCAAATTAGTAGTGTTGCAGTAACCGCATCTTTATCCCTAACAAAGTCACCAACTAAATAGCCAAAACTTTCCTCTCCACCACCTATGTGCTCAAGGTTAGGGAAGTCTTTGATCATTTTTGCAATCCACTTAAAGCCGGTCAATCCTTCTTTGTAGATGACTTTATAGTTTTCTGCAATTTTTCGAATCATGGGAGTAGAAACTATTGTAGAGGCTACAAATTGTTTACCATTCAACTTATTTTCTTTTTTCCATTGTTCCAATAAAAAATGGGTTTTTATAAGCATCGCTTGGTTGCCATTGAGTAAAGTATATTCTCCAGTAGAATTCTTTATAGCAATTCCTAATCGGTCACAATCAGGATCTGTACCTACAACAATATCGGCATTTTCTTTTTTGGCCAGGTCTATCGCCATTTTTAATGCTTCGGGTTCCTCTGGATTGGGAGATACTACAGTTGGAAAATTTCCGTCAGGTAACGCTTGTTCCTCAACTACCCTAACATTTTTGTATCCGGCTTGCTGTAATACTTTTGGAATCATGGTAATTGAGGTGCCGTGAAGAGATGTAAAAACAATGTTTAAATTATTTTTGTCATTTTGGGTGGTTCCAAAACTTCCGTTTTCAATAGAAGCCTTCGCAAAAGCTTCATCCACTTCTTTATCTATGTAAATGATTAAATCGTTGTTAACCTCAAATTTAATTTCTGAATATTTTAAACGATTAATTTCAGCAATAATTTCTTTGTCCTGCGGAGGTACTAATTGGCCACCATCTTCCCAATAAACTTTATAGCCATTATATTCTGGAGGGTTATGAGAGGCTGTTAATACGATTCCGCATTGACAACCTAAATGTTTTACTGCAAATGATAATTCAGGAGTAGGTCTTAAATCTGAAAATAAATAAACCTGGATATTGTTAGCAGAAAATACATCGGCTACTAATTTTGCTAAGGTTTTACTGTTATTTCTACAATCAAAAGCAATAGCGACTTTTATCTTTTGATTTCGAAATTGTTTTTTTAAATAATTAGAGAGTCCTTGTGTATTTTTACCTAAGGTATATTTATTAATTCGATTATCACCCACACCCATAATTCCTCGCATTCCACCAGTTCCAAATTCAAGATTTTTATAAAAACTTTCTTCCAGCGTTTCAGGCTCTCGAGCAATCAAATCTTTGATAGTTTTCTGAGTTTCAGTATCGAAGGTAGGAGTGAGCCAAACATTTACTCGCTCAAGTACTTCAGGATCAATATACATTATAATCAATTTTTATTTATGCAAAATTAGTAGCTTTAACCAATTCAAAAAGATTTCAACCTTTAATTTTATAACGATTTTAGCAGTTAAATATTTTCTTTGATGATGTAGTTTTTTGTGTCTTTTTTACTCTGTAAAATTAATTCTCCTAAGAAACCTGCCACAAAAAACTGTGAACCCAATATCATAGAGGTTAGTGCTATATAAAACGGAGGTCTTTCTGTTATCAACCTTCCTGAGGGATGTAAGAATAGTTTGTCGACACCCAGGTATAATGCAAACAGAAAGCCTACTAGCAGCATAAGAGCTCCCATGGCTCCAAAAAAATGCATTGGCCGTTTCCCAAATCTTGAAATAAAAGAAATGGTAATTAAATCTAAAAATCCTATTATAAACCGTTCCATACCAAATTTTGTTTCTCCATATTTTCTAGCTTGATGTTTTACAATTTTTTCTCCAATATTACTAAATCCAGCATTTTTTGCAAGAACAGGTATGTATCGATGCATTTCACCGGTAACCTCGATGTTTTTAATCACTTTATGCTTGTAGGCTTTAAGGCCACAATTAAAGTCATGCAGTTGTAGCCCAGAAGTTTTTCTAGCCGCAAAATTAAAAAGTTTAGACGGTAAGTTTTTAGCTATTTTGGAATCGTATCTTATCTTTTTCCATCCGGAAACTAAATCGTAATCATCCTCATCAATCATTTGATACAAAGCTGGTATTTCTTCAGGATTGTCCTGTAGATCCGCATCCATCGTAATGATTACATCTCCTTGTGCTTTTACAAAACCTGCGTGTAAGGCTTGTGATTTTCCAAAATTTTCTAAAAATCGAATTCCTCTAACTGTAAAATCATCTTTTGCTAATTTAGTGATGATGTTCCAAGATTGATCTATACTTCCATCATCAATAAATATAAGTTCATAAGAATAACCATTAGATTGCATAACTTTTGTAATCCATTGGTACAACTCGTTTATAGACTCTTCTTCATTGAGAAGAGGAATGATGATGGATAGATTCATTCGAACGATTGACTAGTGCTCAGGACGATTTTCTTTCATAAATAAGCCAGATATCAAGGAAACTATAAAACCTAAGAATAAGGTAAATATTATACCCATTGCAGCCATGATAGTTGGTGTCATCATTTTTTCTGTAATTCCCATTGCCATATCCATTTGCTCTTGAGTCATATCCGGATTTTGGGTCATCATTTGTTCTCTAGCTATTTCTATAGATTGATTTACAAAGTCAGGTTCGATAAAAGCCATGAAAATATAGTTATAAATTGTTCCAATAATAGCAGCAATTAATGAAATGGCTAAACCGGTTTTCAAGGATTCAGAAATAGAAAGAAAACCGTCATTTTCTAACTTAAAAGCTTTTAAACCATAAACGATAACTCCAAGCATGATTGCTGATCCTGATATGGTGAGCCACATGGGTCTTTCTAAATAATTATCTGTAACGTAGGCAATAACGGATAGTGCAATAGTTAATACTCCCCAAACACCGCCATAATTAAGTGCGATTTTTTTAATTGAGACTTTTTGATTTTTCATGAGTTTTTAGTTTTATATTTTTTAAAAATTAAGATTAATTTATAAGGAAGTTAGTGAACAAATATATGAAAACGTTACAAATAAATTATTAAATATTTTACTATTATCACCAATCAACAGTTATGAATTAAGGGGTTTAAGGGTTTTTGGGTCTTACGCAAAAAAAAATATAATTTTATTGTAGATTGGCTATAATTAATTAAATTTGCAAACTGAAATCTTAAGAGGTTTCATCTAAAAACGTTTAATAAAAAGATTTCCAAATTTTAGGAAAAAGATTATGAGAAAAGGTATTCACCCAGAGAATTATAGATTAGTTGCTTTTAAAGATATGTCTAATGAGGATGTGTTTTTAACGAAATCTACTGCAGAAACTAAAGAAACACTTGAAGTTGACGGTATTGAATATCCTCTAGTTAAGATGGAAATTTCAAGAACATCACATCCTTTTTATACTGGAAAGAAAAAACTAATTGATACCGCAGGACGTATTGATAAGTTTAAAACTAAATATGCTAAGTTTAAGCAATAAAAGCTTTATAAATATTTTTTTACAAGCCTTTGAGAAATCAAAGGCTTTTTTATTTAGCTTTGATTTTTATAATCAGAGATTTTATTAGAGTCTCTATTTTTTATTTTTTTATGAATTATATACTTTTTGATGGAAGCGCTCGTAATCAATTATTACCATTCACCTATACCCGTCCTGTTGCAGACTTACGGGTGGGCATATTAACTATTCGTGAAAAATGGGAAAAAATGCTTGGATACACAACGTCTTCAGTAACTGAAGATTATTTAGTTGATAAATTCCCTATGGTAGAATTTAATGATAATATTTTTATCAATGCTTCTATTATTCCTTCAGAGAATATCGTTAAAATGATTAAAAGTTTGACTGAAAATAACGCTATTTTTTTAGATAATGAGCCTCTTGCTTTTTTTGCGAAAAAAGACCAGAAAGTAAATTTTGATACTTACAATGTAATAGATTATTGCTTTAAGGATGTCATTAAAATTGAAAATACCTGGGATATTTTTAAATTAAACGGAGAAGCTATCGATAAAGATTTTCAATTACTAACCTCTGGTAGAGATTCTCAACCGATTCCTGAATCTGTTGTTGTATTCAATGAACAACAAATTTTTATAGAAGAAGGTGCCGTTTTACCATTATGCTCATTGAACGCTACAGAGGGACCTATTTACATTGGAAAAGATTCAGAAATTATGGAAGGAGCTTTGATCCGTGGACCATTTGCTTTGTGTAATAATGCCTCAGTTAAAATGGGTGCCAAAATATATGGTCCTACTACGATAGGTCCTCACTCTAAAATAGGTGGAGAGATTAATAATTGTGTGATTTTTGGGTACAGTAACAAAGGACATGATGGATTTTTAGGCAACTCCGTATTGGGAGAATGGTGTAATTTAGGAGCAGATACCAATAATTCTAATCTTAAAAATAATTATGCAGAAGTACGTCTTTGGGATTATGACACGGAACGTTTTGCAAAAACTGGATTGCAGTTTTGTGGCCTAATGATGGGTGATCACAGTAAGTGTGGAATTAATACCATGTTTAATACGGGAACTGTAATAGGAGTAAGTGCCAATGTTTTTGGTAGTGGTTTTCCTCGAAATTTTATACCAAGTTTTAGTTGGGGAGGCTACTCAGGGATGATGACTTATAAAACAAATAAGGCCTTTGAAGTCGCTAAGGTTGTAATGGAAAGAAGGAACGAGACATTTACAGTGGTAGATCGCCAAATATTAGAACATATTTTTGAGGAAACAAAGCGATTCCGTAGAGACTAATTGGTTTTTTTGACTCGTTTGAGCACCAGAAAATTTTGTGGATTAATTCCCAGTCCCGAAACGTTTTTATTTACAAAGCGCACTGCCATATCATAGTAGAGTGGAACTACTGGTGCTTCATTAATGATAATTGAATCCATTTGCTGATAAATTAACTTGCGGCGTTTTATATCCAAAATAGATAAAGATTTTACATACAAACTGTCATAAAATTTATTTTTGAAATGGGTGTAATTTGGACCGTTTGGTGTAAAGTTTTTTCCATAAAACAAGGATAAATAATTTTCCGCATCTGGATAATCTGCTATCCAACTAGCTCTAAAAACATCCAATTCACCCGATGATTTTAGCTGTCGTAGTGTTGAAGGAGGAACCACATCAATGATTACTTTAATACCGATATTCTCTAATTCTCTCTGGATATATTCACATAAATCTAAATATTGGCTATTGGTTCCAACGACAATAGAAGGGTTTTTATTTCCGGATTCTTTGATATATTGATTGACCAATGTTTTTGCTTTCATTGGCTGGTATGTAAATCCTTCTATCTTATTAAATCCTGGTAATCCTTTTGGAATAAAACCGTGTATTGCAGGAATTCCAATTCCATTTCTTAAATAAGTTATCATTTCGTCACGATTAAAACCGTAGTTAACTGCTTGACGTATTTTCTTTGACTGAATTTCAGAAGAGTTGGATCCCATAAAGAACCCTAAATATTCGGTATTTAAATACGGGCTTTTGAGCATGTTAAATTGATGCTCATATTTCTTTTGAAGTTTTCCTTTACGGGTTATAAGATCATCTTTATATGAATTGTCTAACCCAGAAATAAAATCTAATTTTCCCTGAACGAATTGTAAAAATTCACTTTGTTTATCTGGTAAAAAAGTAATTGCGACCGCTTCTAAATAGGGGAGTTGTTCTCCTTTTTCATCTTTTTCAAAATAAAGCGGGTTTTTTCTTAAAACCAATTTTACATTTTCTTCCCAAAGCTTCATGGCAAAAGGGCCCGTACCTATGGGGTTCGATCTAAAATTATTTCCATAATAGTCTATCGCTTCTCTGGGAACTACAGAGCAGAAACGCATGGATAACAAACCAAGAAAAGCAGGGAATGGTCTTTTAAGTTGTATCACAAATGTTGAATTATTTTTAGCATAAAATTGTTCAACATTATTTAACACCCATCTTCCTCTTGCAGCGACTTTTTCGTCCAATAATCTTTTAAAACTATATTCAAAATCATAAGCTGTCGCCTTTCTTGTAGAATCTTTATAGATTTTTGCAAACACTTTACTCTTATGAAAAAAAACATCCTCTCTTAAATTGAAAGTGTAGGTCAAGGTACTGTCGTTATAATGCCAACTCTTTGCTATATCGGGTTTAATAGCTAACTGATCGTCTAATTGGACCAAACTGTTAAAGATTTGATTGGTGGGCCAAATTAACTGAGGATTACTGGCAAATGCTGGATCTAATGTAGCAATATTACTATGCTCGTTATACCTAAAAATAAGATGGTCCTTTTTAGATTGATCATTATGATGACACGAAAATGAAATCACTAAGCAACTAATCACTGAAATTAAATAAAATCGTTTGTTGTTTTTGTTTTTCATCTGCTTTTTTGAAATGGATAATAGTTCGTATTTTTGCAGTCCAAAAATAAAAAGGCTATTTGTCAAAAGTACAAGAATGAATCCTAGAAAAAAAGTCGCATTTTACACTTTAGGTTGTAAATTAAATTTTAGTGAAACCTCTACGATCGCAAGAAGTTTTAAAGAAGAAGGTTTTGAACGCACAGATTTTTCCCAAAAAGCAGACATGTATGTCATCAACACTTGTACGGTTACAGAAAATGCTGATAAAAAGTTTAAGGATATTGTCAAGCTGGCTCAAAAGTCCAATCCGGATGCATTTATTGCCGCTGTTGGATGTTACGCACAACTAAAGCCAGAAGAATTAGCGAACGTGAATGGTGTTGACTTAGTCCTAGGAGCCACTGAAAAATTTAAAATTGCAGATTACATAAATGATTTATCTAAAAATGATTTTGGCGAAGTCCACTCATGTGACATAGAAGAGGCGAATTTTTATGTAGGATCCTATTCAATTGGCGATAGAACAAGAGCTTTTTTAAAGGTCCAGGATGGATGTGACTATGTTTGTACATTTTGTACAATACCGCTAGCTCGCGGTATATCTCGTAGTGATAAATTAGAAAAAGTATTAGCCAATGCTAAGGAAATATCTGACCAAGGAATAAAAGAAATTGTGTTAACAGGAGTTAATATAGGTGATTACGGTAAGGGTGAATTTGGAAATAAAAAACATGAACATACTTTTTTGGAACTAATTCAATCATTAGATAGAGTGGTGGGTATTGAACGTATTCGAATTTCTTCGATTGAGCCTAATTTATTAAAAAATGAAACTATAAAATTTGTCTCCAAATCCAACGCATTTGTTCCACACTTTCATATCCCTTTACAAAGTGGTAGTAATAAATTATTACGCTTAATGAAGCGGAGGTATCAACGTGAATTATATCGAGAAAGAGTCCATGAGATTAAAAAATACATGCCAAATGCTTGTATTGGAGTTGACGTTATTGTTGGGTTTCCTGGAGAAACAGATGAATTATTTTTAGAGACGTATCATTTTTTAAATGAATTAAATATTTCCTATTTACATGTTTTTACCTATTCAGAAAGAGTAAATACGCCAGCTGCCAAAATGGAATTAGTTGTTCCTCAAAACGTACGAAAAAAAAGAAGTAAAATGTTACGAAGCTTATCTGTTAAAAAAAGGCGTTTATTTTATGAAAGTCAATTAGATTCTTCACATTCTGTATTATTTGAGGCTGAAAATAAAAAAGGATATATTCATGGATTTACGGAGAATTATATAAAAGTAAAGGCACCTTGGAATCCTGTTTTAGTAAATACTAAACAAGAGGTAATACTTACAGAGATTGATGATGATGGACTTGTTCGTTTTAAATTTGAGTAATAAAACGTTCTAGATATTAATGCCTACTGGCAATAGTTTTTTATATTTTCTACGATTTTTTCTTAAAAAAGAAGCAATTTCAGGACTTGTAGGAACCAAATGAATTCCACGGTCTTCAACAATTTTAAATACAGCTTTGATAAAAATTTCTCTAAACCCTTGATCCTCCAAATCACTTGACATGACAAACTTAGTGAGGAAAATTTTACGGTCCTGAAGGGCATATTCAATTCGAGCCATGTGATCTTCAATTTCTAGTTCAAATTGCCGTAAAAACTCGTTGTCGTTAATTTCTACATCTTCAATCATAAAATTTGATTTTTTAGATTATTAAATTATTCCTAGCAAGTATGCGCTATCATTTTTGGAGTCGTAGATATTAATTTCTAATTTAAAACTCTTAGGTTGGTAATCCTATAAAATGTAAATTTACAAATAATTATTGAGCTAAACCCTATACTATTGGCAAGCAACCCAAAAACAGCTGTTTATTTTGTGCCAGGATTGGCTGCTGGAAAAGAGATCTTTGAATACATTTCTTTGCCAAATCATCTTTATGATATCCATATTTTAGAATGGATTACACCTCATACCAATGAATCTATAAAACACTATGCAAAAAGAATGACTGATTTGATAGTTGAACCAAACGTAATTTTGATAGGTGTTTCCTTTGGTGGGGTTGTTGCTCAAGAAATGAGTTGTTTTTTAAAATTAAAAAAACTGATAATTATTTCTAGTGTTAAGTCAGCAAATGAAATTCCTTTTAAGTTAAAAATTTTAAAAAGAATTCCTTTCTATAGACTAATTCCTCGTCGATTCCTTGAAAGTACTAAAACTATTGTACGATACGGTTTAGGAGTAAAATCCACAAATAAATTAAATTTATATCAAAAATATCTTTCTATTAATGACACTCAATATCTTAAGTGGGCCATTAAGCAAATGGTTGGATGGGAAAGAGAGAACGAAATAGATAACGTTATTCATATACATGGAGATAAAGATCCGATATTTCCAATTCGAAGAATAAAGAATTGTATTGTAGTGCCTGGAGGTACTCATATCATGTTGATTACTAAATTTAAATGGTTAAATACTAATTTGCCAATTATTTTTGATGGAAATTTTAAATAAAAATACGTTATAAATTATTTTTTTCTTTTTAGAAAAAACGTTTTAAAATAATATTTACGGTTAAAAAGTTTTTTATAATTTCAAATATTATTTTCATTTTAAAAAAATATTTCCTCTTACCTTTATTTTTTAATCTAGATTTTAAATTATTTTCATGAAAATACTGCCAAAATATTTAGTATTAATTTTTTTATTAGGAGTAGGAGCACTTTTCATTCAGGCTGTATACGAACCGCCTACGAATACTGTTATTGAAAGAAAGTTAATAAACGATTATAAAATTTATGCAATACCTATTCCAGAAAAAATGGATTTTGCAGGTGAAAAGGTCCCTTTAAGCAATCCTGATATTAAAGAGCGAATGGACAGAGAATTGTTGGTAAATACTTATTGGCAATCCAACGGATTATTATTAATAAAAAGAGCCAATAAATATTTTCCAATTATCGAGCCATTACTTGAAAAATATGGCATTCCAGATGATTTTAAATATTTAGCAGTTGCCGAAAGTGGTTTGCAAAACAATGTTTCTCACGCAGGAGCTGCAGGATTTTGGCATTTTATGAAAGCAACCGGGAAAGAATATGGTTTGGAAATCAATTCTTACGTTGATGAGCGTTATCACATTGAAATTGCAACTCGTGTTGCTGCTGAATACCTAATAAAAGCTAAAGAGCGTTTTGGAAGTTGGACCTTAGCTGCTGCATCCTATAACGCAGGTATTTCGGGAATTAGCAAACAGCAAAATCGACAACTTGTTACTGACAGTTACTATGATTTATTACTGAATGATGAAACAAGTCGGTATTTATTTAGAATTTTAGCCTTTAAAGAAATTTTATCCAATCCTCATAAATATGGATTTAATTATAGAGAAAGCGACTTGTATAAGCCTATTCCAACCTATAAGGTAAAAGTTGATACTGCAGTTACTGATTTTGCGCTTTTTGCTAAAGAATTTAAGATTAATTATAAAATATTAAAAATTCATAATCCTTGGTTACGCGACAATTTTTTAAAAAATAGTTCTGGCAAACAGTACTTTATAGATATACCAGAAGAAGGATATTATAAACTTACACGATGAAAATGGAACCAACAATTATAATCTCGTTATTAATCATTGGTATTTTAGCTGGTATTTTGAGTGGATTAATTGGAGTAGGAGGGGGAGTTATCATGATACCTTTACTCGTATTTGTATTGGGTTATTCTCAACATGCTGCGCAGGGTACAAGCTTAGCAGTTTTAGCCATCCCCGTTACATTTATAGCGGCCTATAATTATTATGCTGAAGGATATGTTAGTTGGAAATTTGCCCTAATTATAGCGATTGGGTTTGTTATTGGAGGTTATTTTGGTTCGAAACTAGCTATTTCATTAGATCAATCCCTGTTAAAAAAAATATTTGGAGTTATTCTTTTAATTGCTGCTATTAAAATGTTTTTTGGGAAATAATGTTTTTTGAAATTTTTAAAAGAGTATATCATCAAACACTTTTATTTAAGAAATCATGTGTGGTAAAAATTAAACGTATTTTGTTTTTCTAAAACCTTCTGCCACCACGTCCGCTTCGTCCAAATTGCTGTTGAGGTTGTCCAGCTTTCTTCATTTGATTTTTCATCATTTTGATTTGGTTGTCCAGCATATTGTGCTTGTCTAATTTTTTAGCATCAGCTAAAAGTGTTTGCGCTTCTCTTTTTCTATTTTTTGACATAGCAATCCCTGCTAAATTTAATTTAGCCATCGCTAAATCAGTATCCATGGATAAACCCAAACTAATTGCTTTTTTAAAGTATTTTTCAGCATCATTCATATTGGTTTGTGAAACCATTAAACCATTAAGGTAATTGTAATATCCTTGTTGTTTTTTTACCAGTGATGATTCCGGATTCCCTATTTTATCCAACCATTTTTTTGCCCCTGGAAAATCCTCTTTTCTTAATCTCAAGAAGGCTAACAGTATAATTTCATTTTTAAAGTATAGAAAAATAAATATGGAAGAAAGTAAAATATACATAATACCATTACCTATATTTCCTTCAGAGAACTGCCAAACAGCTATTGCTACTATTAAAACAGCTAAAATTAATTTAAATTTTTTATTAAACATATTGTTTTTTTATAGGATACAAAGGTATAAAAACAATTCTAAATATTTTAATATTATGGTTTGTGTAAGTAAAAAATGATTGTATATTTGCGGTCAGTTTTGCGGCAAGTAGCTTCAGGACTTATTAATAGATTAATATTCAGATTTTAAAGATATATTGTAATGAGTAAAAGAACATTTCAGCCTTCGAAAAGAAAAAGAAGAAATAAGCATGGTTTTAGAGAACGTATGGCTTCTGTAAGTGGAAGAAAAGTGTTAGCTGCAAGAAGAGCTAAAGGTAGAAAGAAGATTTCTGTATCCTCTGAAACTCGTCATAAAAAATAATGTTAATAAATATATAAAAAAAAGGTGTTGTTCTAAGAGCAACACCTTTTTTTTATACCCTATAGTATGTAATTTTACACAGCTAAAAAAAACCGGATTATGCCTAAAAATAAAAATCTCTCATCAATTTTAATTATAGGTTCTGGTCCTATAGTTATTGGCCAAGCATGTGAATTTGATTATTCAGGTTCACAATCGTTACGATCTCTTAGAGAAGATGGTATTGAAACAATTTTAATTAATTCTAATCCCGCAACAATCATGACCGATCCTTCAATGGCAGATCATGTGTACTTGTTGCCCCTTACCACAAAATCAATTATTCAAATTTTAAAAGAACATCCACAAATTGATGCAGTATTGCCAACAATGGGAGGTCAAACGGCTTTAAATTTATGTATTGAAGCTGATGAAAAAGGAATATGGAAAGATTTTGATGTAAACTTAATTGGAGTCGATATCAATGCCATAAATATTACAGAAGATAGGGAACAATTTAGAGAGCTTATGGGAAGAATAGGAGTTGATATGGCTCCCCAAGCAACGGCTACCTCTTTTTTAAGGGGAAAAGAAATCGCTCAAGATTTTGGTTTTCCTTTATGTATTCGATCTTCATTCACTTTAGGTGGAGCAGGAGCGGCCATTGTATATGAAGAAGAAGACTTTGACAAATTACTTCGTCGAGGATTAGAAATATCTCCAATTCATGAGGTAATGATTGACAAAGCAATGATGGGTTGGAAGGAGTACGAATTAGAATTATTGCGCGATAAAAACGATAATGTTGTGATTATTTGTTCCATTGAAAATATGGATCCGATGGGAATTCATACCGGTGATTCTATTACCGTTGCTCCTGCAATGACACTTAGCGATAGTACTTTTCAAAAGATGAGAAATATGGCTATTAAAATGATGCGTAGTATCGGAGATTTTGAGGGGGGATGTAATGTTCAGTTTGCGGTAAGTCCTGATGAAAAAGAGGATATTATTGCCATAGAAATTAACCCTAGAGTTTCCAGGTCTTCTGCTTTAGCAAGTAAAGCTACGGGGTATCCAATTGCAAAAATAGCCACTAAATTAGCTATAGGTTACACATTGGATGAGTTAGACAATCAAATCACCAAATCTACGTCAGCACTGTTTGAACCAACGTTAGATTATGTTATTGTAAAAATCCCGAGGTGGAATTTTGATAAATTTGAAGGCTCCGATAGAACCCTAGGATTGCAAATGAAGGCAGTTGGTGAAGTGATGGGAATTGGCCGATCTTTTCAAGAAGCTTTACATAAAGCTACACAATCACTAGAAATTAAGCGAAATGGTTTAGGGGCAGACGGTAAAGGCTATAAGGACTACAATACAATAATTGACAAATTAACCAATGCGTCTTGGGATCGGGTATTCGTCATCTATGATGCTATTGCCATGGGAATTCCATTAAGCCAGATTTATGATATTACAAAAATCGACATGTGGTATCTGAAACAATATGAAGAACTGTTTCAATTAGAAAAAGAAATTTCAACTTACGATATTAGTTCTGTTAATAGTGATTTGTTGTTAGAAGCTAAACAAAAAGGGTATGGCGATAGGCAAATTGCGCATATGTTAGGATGTTTAGAAAGTGAAGTTTATAAAAAAAGAGACGAGTTAGACATTAATAGAGTGTATAAATTAGTGGATACTTGTGCAGCTGAATTTAAGGCTCAAACACCTTATTACTATTCTACATTTGAAAATAAAATGCAAAATAAAGATGGGAAAAGTTATGCAGATAACGATAGTGTCGTTTCAGAAAAAAAGAAGATTGTTGTTTTAGGCTCAGGTCCAAACAGAATTGGACAAGGTATTGAATTTGATTATTGTTGTGTTCATGGAGTATTAGCTGCTGCGGAATGCGGTTATGAAACGGTTATGATAAATTGCAATCCTGAAACGGTTTCTACTGATTTTGATACCGCCGATAAATTGTATTTTGAGCCTGTTTTTTGGGAACATATATACGATATCATTCGACACGAAAAGCCCGAAGGAGTTATTGTTCAATTAGGGGGGCAAACTGCTTTGAAACTGGCTGAAAAATTAACGAAGTATGGGGTGAAAATTATTGGTACTAGTTTTGAATCTTTGGATTTAGCTGAGGATAGAGGTAGTTTTTCAAAACTTTT
>SGZC01000018.1 GCA_004213605.1 Flavobacteriales bacterium | reverse complement strand
CTCACTATTAGCAATATAAACGCAGGAATCACAAATATGAGTAATACCTATTTACCTCCTGTAAAAACAGTAATTGCTGTAGAGGGAGTTTTTATGAAAAACACCCCTATCACAGCAGAATGGTCTTTTGACGTTACCAACAAAAGTGATGTTTTTAAATTTAAAGGACATGCTGGCGCCCTAAAACTTTCAGATATGAATAGTTTTATAACTCCATTGGTCAATGTTGAACTTAAGGGATTGGTCAAAGAAACCTTTTTTGTAATTAATGGTAATTTTAAAGAATCTGAAATCAATCTAAGCCAAAACTATGAAGAAATTGATTTGGTTATTTTAAATAAAAAGAAAACCGAAAATAAATTTTTATCGAATGTGGCCAATATTTTTATTAGTGATAAAAGCAAGGATGAGAAATCAGAATTTCATAAGGTAACCGCCAAAGCTACCCGAGATACCACAAAATCATTTTTTAATTATTTAGCTAAAAATTTAAAAAATGGACTTTTAATGATGTTCACCTCAAAAAAAGATAAAGAAAAAAAATAATTAGTGGATAGCGTCTATTTGTTCGGTGATAACTTCCCAATTTTCCATTAACTGTTCCAGTTCTTTTTTCTTTGAATGGTATTGATCAAAAAAGTTAGGCTTACTAATAGTTTCGTCATAATTAATAGACAATTCAAAATCGATCTCTTTAATAACTTTCTCTAATTTAGTAATGGAAGCCTCTGTTTTACTTAATTTATTGTGAAGAGACTTTAATTTCTTTTGGTTTTCATAGCTTTCTTTACTGGAAGATTTATGTTCTTTACTTGTTGCATTGGTTTTGGTTCTTATTTCCGCTTCTCTTAGATTTTGAATATTTCTTTGTTCTAAAAAATAATCAATATCCCCCAAATATTCTTTAATAACTTGATCTTTGAATTCGTAAATTTTAGTGGTTAATCCCTGAAGAAAGTCTCTATCATGAGAAACTACCAGCAAAGTTCCTTCAAATTTAATCAGTGCATCCTTCAAAACATTTTTTGATTTGATATCTAGATGATTGGTAGGTTCATCCATCACCAAAACATTAAATGGCTGTAACAATAATTTTGCTAATGCCAATCGATTTCGCTCTCCACCCGATAAAACACGTACATATTTATCGACTTCGTCTCCTCTAAATAAAAACGCTCCTAAAATATCTCTAACTTTAGCTCTATTTTTTTCATTTGCAGCGTCAATCATAGTATCTAAGACGGTTTTAGATCCGTCTAGATAATCGGCTTGATTTTGAGCAAAATAGCCGATTTCAACATTGTGACCGAGCTTTAAAGCTCCAGTAAAAGGAATCTCGCCAACAATACACTTAGCCAAGGTTGATTTTCCCTGTCCATTTTGACCTACAAATGCAATTTTACTATTTCTTTCAAGCAATAAGCTTATCTTGTCAAGTACTTGTTTATCCTCATAATTTTTAGAAACATCTTCCGCCTCTATAACTACTTTACCCGGGTTTACAGAGATTGGAAAATTTAAAGTCATGACACTATGGTCATCTTCGTCTACTTCAATTCGGTCAATCTTATCTAGTTTCTTTATTAAAGACTGTGCCATCGTAGCTTTTGAAGCCTTAGCTCTAAATTTTTCTATTAATTTTTCGGTTTGCTCTATCTGTTTTTGTTGATTTTTTTGAGTTGCTAATTGTTGCTCTCTAAGCTCTTTACGCAAAACTAGGTATTGGGTATAAGGTTTATTGAAGTCGTAAATTCTTCCCAATGATATTTCAATGGTTCGGTTGGTAATGGTATCCAAAAACATTTTATCGTGGGAAACAATAACGATGGCACCCGTATAGTTTTTTAGAAACTCTTCCAGCCATAAGATAGATTCTATATCTAAATGGTTGGTAGGCTCGTCTAACAATAGGATATCATTATTTTGCAATAATAATTTTGCCAACTCAATTCGCATTCTCCAACCTCCTGAAAAGGTATCAGTAGGCATGTTAAAATCAGCTCTCTGAAAACCTAATCCTTGCAAGACTCTTTCTGTTTCTCCCTGATAATTGTAGCCCCCATGTATTTCGTACTGATGCTGTACTTCGTTTAAATCGATCATTAACTGATGATAGCCCTCGCTTTCGTAATCGGTCCGTTCAATTAGCTTTTGATTAATCGTCTCTAACTGATGTTCTAGCTTTTTGATTTCTTTAAATGCTTCGTAGGATTCTTCTAGAACGGTTCTCCCTTTTACAAAGTCGATGTCTTGTTTTAAAAAGCCAATTGAAACTTTTTTATCGGAAGCAATTTGACCACTGTCATACTCTTGTTCTCCCGATAATATTTTTAATAGAGTAGATTTTCCAGCTCCATTTTTACCTACCAATCCAACTCGATCACCAGCTCTTAGTTGAAATGTAATCCCAGAAAACAAGTCATCACCTTGAAATGAAACAGTTAGGTTGTGGATATTAAGCATTGAATTTATTTTTTTGCAAAGATGCTTATTTTTTTTTCAATAAAACGAATAATTACCATTTGTAAATCCTTCTAATGTTAATTTCGGTGGGGATTTCTGTATTGTTTTCTATGTAGTTAAAAAGTATTTTAGCCAAAGAAGGGGCAGCAGTAATTCCGCGAGTTCCCAGTCCGTTAAAAAAAACCATTTGCTTACTTTCGTTCAAAGAACCTAAAAAAGGCCTCCTATCTCTTGTGGTAGGCCGTAAGCCTGCAACTTGATCGACCACCTCAAAATCACAAGTGATAATTTCTTTTAACTTAGAAACTAGTTCTTCGCGGGCTTGAGGGGTAACCTGAACAGAAACATCATCCCGGTCGTAGGTAGCTCCAACTTTGTAATAATCATTCCCCAAAGGAATGATAAACAAGGAGGATTTTATCATGATATCTAATTTTAAGTCGATGGATTTTACGATCAGATATTCTCCTTTATTAGGTATTAAAATGGGGGCCTCGCTTCGCTTTTCCTTTTTTGGAAAATAGGGGTTTTTTACTACCGTAGCTCCTTCACAAAAAACAATATGCTTAGCAATAATATGATTATAGCTGATTTGCTGGTTTTGAATAGCCAACAAGGAATGATCAAATTCATTGTTTTGGAAACTATTGATTCGCTCTAAATAAATTTTATAATTTTCAACTAAAGCAACCGTATCGACGCTACCGGTAGAATTTACTTTTCCGAAACCAAAAGGCCCCTTAACATGAGGGATATTCTGGTTGATAATTTTTGGGTCTAAAAAATTTTCCAACTCTTTTTTATCACTTGCAACCATCCAATTATTTTGCTCAGCCACACTTTTAAAAAGGCGAAACATGGAGGTTTCTTTAAATAATTTATGATTTATTTTTTTGGAAAGTTGTTGGTAAAAAAGAATGGATGAGCTTAGGTGTTTTTTTGCGTTCCAAACAGGAGTAAATCGTTTTAAAACCACTGGATTGATAACTCCAGCAGCTACTTTAGTAGAAGCATCTTTACTACTATCAAATGCGACAAAAGACTTTTGATGGTGTTCTAATTCTTCACAAAACGAAATTCCAGCGATACCCAATCCTACCACTATATAATCTACCTTTTTCATACTGCAAATATAGAGGGTTCTAATTAAAAAAGCCTTAGAACGATGGTTCTAAGGCTTGGTATGATGATCAAATACTACACTAGTAATTCCACATATCGATTTCGATATTTCTAATAGACTCTTTAATTCTCTCTGATTCTAATAACTGCATGAGTGCATTGTCGGCAATATATTCATCGATAGCTCTATCGCCTAAATCATTATCTTCTCTATATATTACTGAATTAAATCTTCTTGAATTTAATATATGATCAAATGAAATGGGTCTGGAGGTATTCTCTCTATTGAACGCTTTTGCTTTATGTAAGGCTTCTCTCGCTGAAGGATACCATACCCAAAATAATTCTACTTTCGTATCTGATGCGTCATCCGGAAAAGCTTTAGAGCGAGCCTCATTTGCCACAGGGGCAATACCGAGTAATCTATAATTTAATTCACCCGAACGCTTATCTAAATACCAATACCCTCGAATTCTCCATTCTTCAATATCTGCAGCATCTAACGTAAATTTTCGGATGTATTGTGGATCGATGGCTTCGCCTGCATTAAACTGCTCAATTCCTAAATCGGTAGTATCGGAATATACCAATGACGCTTCTATATCATTTAAAGTTCGCTTTTCCGTAAAATAAGAGTCTGCATATACCTCTTCAATATTTTTATTTTTAATGTTTTTAATCAAAACATCATAAAGAGACCTTCTCTCAACACCAATATTGTTGGTATCTACAGGAAAGTATAATGGAAAATTAATTCTCTCATCAAGATCAATAATTTCCCAAGTAGTTTTAGACCATAACACATCACGATCGTCAACAAAACCATAAGGTAATGGCTCGTCATGGTCGTACGCTAATTGATCTTCGGTTTTTAAACCAATTTCTTCAGGTGTTCTTGCATTGAGAATATTTAATTGTGCGAAAGCACTATTAGATAGTATCAAAAAACAAAAAACGTTTAAAATTATATGTTTTACATTCATAAATAGAATTTTTATTCTAGTTTGCTAATTCTACAAATACAGGGGTAATTCTTGGTAATTTATAACTTGAATTTCCTGATATTTTTGCATTGATATCAAATATTTGAACAGTCTCTCCTCTTTTTGCTCTTTTTAAAGCACTTTTTGCTTGTGCATTTAACTTGTTTCCTGAGACTTTCACTGTTGGTTGTCCAGCTACTTTAAAACTAAATGCTGTAACATTTAGTTTTAAATCAAAATCAAAGTCCAATAACTTGGCTCCTACACTTGAAATTTCTAATCCTTGACGATTCATTCGAACGGGACCTCCATCGCCATCTTCTCCACGGATGGTTCCTGTTGGTCTTGGAATGTCTTTAATACGAAACTTTGCAGGCGTGTTGATTCGAACACCATCGGGTAAGGTACCGCTTGCAATGATGGTCACTTCTCTACCCTTACCTGGACGCATAATATATTTTCCTTTTTTGGAGCCTTTTGATAAACCAGCCGCCGATCCAGTAACTTTATTATCGGGGATACCAGGGATGGAAATCGTCATTGGATTATCCACTCCTCTGTAGACTACATTCATTTTGTCAGCTGCTATTACCGCTGCATTTGGTTTTGCAATGGTTGAGAAACTTCTATTAACAGGAACTTCGGTCTCTTCTCCATCTTGTTTAAAAATCAAATTACCCTCCAAAGTATGATCACCAGGTTTACCGGCATTTACATTTAACTTTACTCGACCTCCTTCAAATGTATAGTCTTTACCTTCTACAAGGGCTTTACCATCAAGAGAAAGTTCAACTCTACTTGGTTTAGTTTGATCGTCTACACGACCCAAGACTATAGAACCATCAAATTTTTCGCCAGAATAATAGGCAGACTTTGGAGTTTCTAATAGGGTTGAATAATTACTGGTATTTACGGATAATAATGCCGTTTGTTTTCCTCCCATCATGGTCGACAAAATTTCATTCTGGACCGTTTTGATGTTTGATTGAATCTGAGACAATTTTGTTTTTGAAGCAATCATAGGAAAGCCTTCAAAATGAAATTTAACTGCATTCACTTTTACCTTTTTACCTCTTGGAGACTCTTCCTTCATTCCAAACTGATTGTTTACCTTTTGAGAGATCAAAGGATAATCATCACCTAAAATATCAATAATACCATCTCTGTAAGCTAACATATTAGACTGAAACAATAAACCGTCTTTGGATAATTTATCTCCTTGGAAAAATTTAGTATCTAAAAAATCTGGTTTATCTTGTACTTCAAAATTATCTTGCTGATTCGGTTTTACCGTTTTCATCATGCCAATTTTAATCTCCTCAATATAATTGTCAAGATTATTGGACAAGCTATTTATTTCTTTTGCTTTTTCATAGAGCGATGCATAGGTTTGGGGTTCGTCGGTAGCCTTAGTAGCTAAATCAGCCATAAAAGCATCATTTTGAATAGACGTTACCTCGTTAGAGGCAGTTATTTCCTCTTCCAATAAACCAAAAGCGGATAAAACCTCTTTTGACATATTAAGAGCTAACATTGCGATGAACACCAAATACATTAGGTTGATCATCTTTTGTCTTGCGGATAGTTTTCCTCCTGCCATTTTACTTTTCTTTTTTAAGAATTAATAATTTAATTACAGTTTAACTATCTTAATTTTTACCTTCCATTGCTGATAACATACCTCCATATACTCCATTAAGAGAAGACAGGTTGGTTGCTAAGCTTTCCATTTGATTTCTCATTTGTTCAGCATTCTCTAACACTTGGTTGTTAACCTCATTTTGGCGATTGGCTGATTCTGCCTGTAGTTTGTATAAATTATTCAACGACTCCATTTGCGTTGCAGCTGTGGCCATTTCTTCACTATATTTTTTTGTTGAATTTATAGCATCTTCTGTCGGAGACATTACTTTTGCAACATCTTCGAACGAACGAATGCTTTCAGATAAACTACCCATTAATCCAGCATCAATTTGTGCTTCTTTGAGCATTTCATCTAATTTTTTTGACAATATCCCTTCGGCATCATCAGAACCTTTTTTTCTATCCTTACCCATACCTCCCGCTAGTTCAGGATATACCAAAGACCAATCTAAGTCATCATCAATTGGCTCAAAAGCGGATATTGCAAAAATTATTGCTTCAGTAATCAAACCGATAGCTAGTAAAATTCCACCGTTTAAGGGACCTATTTCCCAGTGAAGAATTTTAAATAAAGCTCCTATAATTACAATAGATGCTCCAAGGCCATAAGCCATGTTAAATAATTTTTTAGTTGATTTAGATTGTGCCATGATAGTTTTTTTTTAGTTTATTGTGTATAAAGAGTTAGCGAGCATCACCAAATTTTTCATTTAAAATTACATCGGTACCCATATAATCTTGCACCGTTCTAAAGCCAATGTAACTTCTAGCTGAATCTCGGTATTCATAATCTCTTGAGCTTACTTGTAAAAAATAAGCAATATCTTTCCATGATCCTCCACGAACTACTTTACGTAAATTGTCGGTATCATTAACATTAGGGTTCATATTGGAAGAGAAGTCATAAGAAGAAGGTTCGTAGGAAGAATCAACCCATTCAGCAACGTTTCCAGACATGTTATAGAGTCCGTAATCATTTGGTTCGTATGATTTTGCCTCTACTGTATAGAGTGCTTGATCGGCAGAATAATCACCTCGTAAAGGTTTAAAATTTGCTCTAAAACACCCACGATCATTTTTTATATAAGGTCCTCCCCAAGGATAAGTAGCTGATTCCAATCCACCACGAGCAGCATATTCCCATTCTGCTTCACTAGGAAGTCTAAAAGAATTTACGTGTTGGCGCCTTCTAGATTTTTGATACGAATTTTTGTATAAAGTTCTCCATGCTGCAAATGCTTTTGCTTGTCTCCAATTTACACCAACCACCGGATATTCACCATAGGCTTGATGCCAAAAGTAATCGTTGTGCATGGGTTCATTATAAGAATAATTATAATCTTTAATCCATACCGTAGTATCTGGATAAACATTGACAACTTCTTTTATAATATAATCTTTTCTACGTTTATTAAAGTCTCTGGCGGCACTTTGTATGTCCATCCAAGTATATTGGAAATTTAATTTACTTACATCGATAGTTCGAACCCCATTATAAGACTCCTCGGTCGGAATGTACATCGTATCCATGACTTCGCTATAATATTCGTCAGGGTAATTTGCAGTATCCCAAATAATTTCTGGGCGGTTATTTACTTTTCTTCCTTCGTAGAAATCGTCTCCCATTCCAAAGTAATTATCGTACATATATTGTTCGTAGGGGGTCATTTCTTCATTTTCTTGATCGACAAAAGCGTATTGACCAGTTCCTTCATCTTCTGGGGTAAGTCCAAATTCATCCGCAATGATTGCGAGCTTTAGCCTTACTATTGAGTCTCTAACCCAATTAACAAATTGACGGTATTCTGCGTTGGTTATTTCTGTTTCGTCCATGTAGAAAGAACGAACGGTAACTGTTTTTGTAGGGGCATCGTTTACTGCAACAAAATCATCGTCTGATTTACCCATAATAAAGGATCCACCGGGAATCAACACCATACCAAATGGTTTTTCTGGATGCCACTTTTGACCTTGCGTTCCAATCAATTCTCCACGGTCTCCGGAATTGCAACTATATAATACAAAAATGATCGCAGTGAATGCAACAAGCTTTTTCATAGGTATCTAGGTTAATTTATCGAGATTTAAGAGCGTAAACCTATTTATAAAAATTTTAAAAAACAACATATTTTTTAAAAATCACTCTATTTTACGATATAATATTAGTTTGTTTATTATTATAACTCATTTTTTCGGCGGGCTTTCATCCACCTCTCAGGTATTTCCTGATTACATGCACACAAATAATCGCCATAGGTGCAAGGTAATAACGTTTCTCTTTTTAATTTATTATTGCCGTTTACAAAAAAAGGCAATATAATCCACCATCTCCCCGTTTTATTACTCTTTTTAAATATTAAAACCTCGTCTTCAATGGGGACTTTATACATTGTAAACTGAGATTCATTGTTAAAATCATCATCCAAAACTCTAAAATTAAACCCTTCAATAAAATACCAATATACTTGCGCAATTAACATTGCGGAACTTTTAGAATCCTTGAAATCTTTTAGTTCGTAAACTCCAAATGAAGAAACCCGATTGCTAATTCCTGCATATCTTGCAATGGTACATATTTCTCGGCTATCAAAACCATTTGGACTTTTACTATTTCTATAACTTAAATCTGCACTTTTTATTGCCTCGATATCAAGAAATACCATATCAGAATCTCTTAGTACGGGTTCTACTATTTGTGTATCCGCTATAACTTCACCTAGTCGATACCCATCAAAAAACAGTTTTTCCATTAATTGGATCTCTTCAGGATTATTATAATAAGACTGATAGCCTATATTACTATAATTAAACAAACCGTAGGGTTTATCTACAATAATTTTTCCAACAAAAGACTTGTTGGTCATTTCTTGGTCTGCATCTCCTAAATCAAATTTATTGTCAATATTAGTAATATTTACCATATTACCGAGAACATCATAAGATCGATATTGCGAATAGGCTAAATCTTGACTTCCGCAAAGAAGTAATGGGATAATTTTTTTTAAAAGTAATTGCTCTATCACCGTTTTCATTGCAAAACGAGTATCATTAATAGTTGCACCTTTTTCGATATCTCCGAGGTCAACGATTTTGTGAGACCAATTTCCAGGATATAACGAGTAAAATGATTTTCGGATTTCATCAAAACACAGTTCTTCTCCTATAAAATTGATATCACCCCTATTCTCTTTTACTCCCAACATTGCAAATTTTACATTGTCAAGATCTGGTAGAATTCCTATATTACTGTGCACCGAAATACGCTTCCCAAGAACTCCCTTAGGTAAAATCTCTCTATGCGCTAAAACTGTTTTTGAAACAGGAATTAAAAAATCAATCATTATTTTTTCTTAGCAGTCGTCTTTTTTTTAGAAGTTGTTTTTTTCTTCGCAGCAGATTTTCTCTTAGGTTTCTTTTTTTCATAAATAGCTAAAGCATCCTCTAGAGTCATTTTATCTGCTTTGGTTGTTTTAGGCAACTCTATTTTAGTTTTTCCTTTGATTAAATTAAAACGACCCCAACGAGCTTTTTCTAATCGAATCCCTTCATCTTCCCAATGATGGATTAGCTTATCAATTTCTTTTTGCTTTTTTGCTTCGATCAACTCGATGATATCCGAATCAGTTAGATGATCAAAATCATATTTCTTGTTCACATTGATAAACATATTGTTCCACTTTATAAAGGGACCAAAACGCCCTGTTCCTTTCTGAACGGGTAAGTTTTCATACTCATAAATAGGCGCATCTGCTTTTCTTTTTTCTTCTATTAATTCTTTTGCGGTGCTTAGATCAACTTTTAGTGGATCCATCCCTTTTGGCAAAGAAATAAACTTGGAGTCAAATTTGATGTAGGGTCCAAATCGACCATTATTAATTTGAATAGCTAATCCTTCATACACTCCAAGATCTTTTGGTAATTTAAACAAATCCATCACATCTTCGAAAGTCACCTGATGTAACTGTTGATCGGGGCGAAGGCTAGCAAATTTTTTCTCCTCATCATCTGGAGCTCCTATTTGTGCTATTGGACCAAACTTTCCTAAGCGAACTAATACTGTTTTACCCGAGACAGGGTCTTTTCCTAAAATTCTCTCACCACTTTCTCTACCTGCATTTTCGGTTACATCTTGAATTTGTGGGTGAAATTTTTTATAGAAATTTTTCATCATTTTAGACCACTCTTCCTTACCATCCGCAATATTATCGAAATCTTCTTCTACTTTTGCTGTAAAATTATAATCTAAAATGTATTCAAAATGCTCTACTAAGAAGTCTACCACAATCATCCCAATGTCGGTTGGAACTAGCTTTCCTTTATCAGACCCAATGGACTCATTTAGCATGGAATCTCGGATAGTATCTGTTAAAGTGATTTGCAGGTAATTACGCTCTACTCCTTCTACGCTACCTTTTTCAACATAATTTCGATTGATTATGGTGGATATGGTTGGCGCATAAGTGGAGGGTCTTCCAATACCTAATTCTTCCATCTGTTTTACTAAAGAAGCTTCGGTATATCGGTACGGAGGTCTCGTAAATCTTTGGGTAGCTGTAATATAATTTTTCAGCAACTCATCACCAATGTTTAAAACAGGTAACATGCCATCTTGTTCTTCATGTTCGAGATCGGTTCCTTCTAAATAAACCTTTAAAAATCCATCGAACTTAATCATTTCACCATTTGCCACAAATTGTTCTGCAACATAAGCGCTACTGTTAATTTTTACATTTGTTCTTTCTAATTGTGCTTCACTCATTTGAGAAGCAATGGTTCGTTTCCAAATCAAACTGTAAAGTCGTTCTTGATCATAATCTCCACTTATCGTGTGGCGAGACATGTCGGTAGGACGGATTGCTTCATGAGCTTCTTGCGCACCCTTTGCTTTGCTCTTAAAGTTCCTTGGCGAACTGTATGTTGCTCCATAAGAATTAGTAATTTCATCTTCAGCGGCTTTTTTCGCATCATTTGAGAGGTTAACACTATCTGTTCTCATGTAGGTAATAAGTCCTGCCTCATACAATCTTTGGGCGATAGTCATAGTTTTTCCCACGGAGAAATAGAGCTTTCTTGACGCCTCTTGTTGCATAGTAGAGGTTGTAAAAGGAGGTGCTGGGGATTTTTTTGCAGGTTTTTTTACTAAATCTGAAACTTTAAAAGTGGCTCCCAAATTTTTGGTCAAAAAATCACGAGCATCATTTTCAGTTTTAAAATTTTTAGGAAGTTTTGCTTTAAACTTATTTCCATTATTATTTGTAAATTCTGCTACTACTCTAAAAGAAGCTACTGGTTTAAAAACTTCAATTTGACGTTCTCTTTCTACAATTAAACGGACGGCTACCGATTGAACTCTACCGGCAGATAAACCCCCTTTTACTTTTCTCCATAAAACAGGAGATAACTCATAGCCTACCAAGCGATCTAATACTCTTCTTGCTTGTTGTGCATTTACTAAATCAAAATTGATTTTTCTTGGATTTTCGATTGCTTTTAAAATAGCAGATTTTGTGATTTCGTGAAAAACAATTCGTTTGGTATTTTGCTCCGTTAATTTTAAGTTCTCTGCTAAATGCCATGCAATAGCCTCTCCTTCTCGATCCTCATCACTTGCAAGCCAAACCATTTCGGCTTTCTTAGCAGCAGATTTTAAATCTTTAACCAAACTTTTTTTGTCGTTGGGCACCATGTATTTTGGGGTAAAGTCACCATCCACATCTACCCCCAATTCTTTTGAAGGTAAATCGGCAATGTGACCAAAGCTAGAAGTGACTTTAAAATCTTTACCTAAAAATTTTTCTATTGTTTTTGCTTTCGCAGGGGACTCAACAATTACTAAATTCTTTGCCATATAAAGTTTAATTAGGGCAACAAAAGTATGCGAAATTTTTAGAACTTAATTTTAAAGCGGTAAAAAAAATAAAATTAAGCATAAAAATAATTAATAAAAAGAAAGGAACAAACCCTTTTTGAATCCTTCTTTATAATTATGAATATCAATGACTTACTCACTAAAAATGAATAAAAAATAAGTCCAACTACCTTGACTTGCTAAAAAACAAATTAAATATTTATTACTATAAATAAATTCTGTTTTGAGTCGCTAGGTTCAAGAAAAGAAAAAACTGCCATTATGTCATAAATATTAATTAAATTGTATCTTTGCTTATCTAAATTAGAACCGGGCACACTAATTGGGCTTAAATTAAAGCGAATAATAAATGATCATCTTCGCACAACGAAGAATACTATGGAAAAAATTATTGATGAAAAGAAACAAGGTGAAACATTAATACTTGATTCAAAAAAAGAAAACACCCGTAACTTATTTATTGAAAGTTATGGCTGCGCTATGAATTTTAGTGATAGTGAAATTGTTGCTTCTATTTTGGACAAAGAGGGGTTCAATACAACTCAACGTCTTGAGGATGCTGATTTAGTATTGGTGAATACTTGTTCCATCAGAGATAAAGCTGAACAAACAGTAAGAAAACGACTTCAAAAATACAATGCAGTAAAAAAGATTAATCCTGGAATGAAAGTAGGTGTTTTAGGATGTATGGCTGAGCGTTTAAAGGAAAAGTTTTTAGAAGAAGAAAAAATAGTTGATTTAGTAGTTGGCCCTGATGCCTACAAAGATCTTCCCAATCTGATTAAAGAAGTAGACGATGGTAGAGATGCAGTTAACGTGATCTTATCAAAAGATGAAACTTATGGTGATATCGCTCCGGTACGTTTAGGCGGTAATGGTGTCACTGCCTTCGTTAGTATTACTAGAGGTTGCGACAACATGTGTACTTTTTGTGTAGTCCCTTTTACTAGAGGAAGGGAACGAAGTAGAGATCCGCAAAGTATTTTGGAAGAAGTCATGGATCTTGCTAAAAAAGGATATAAAGAAATTACCTTACTTGGTCAAAATGTTGATAGTTATTTATGGTACGGAGGAGGCTTAAAAAAAGACTTTAAAAAAGCTTCCGAAATTCAAAAAGCAACAGCTACCGATTTTTCACAATTATTAGATTTAGTTGCCACAGCGCATCCAAAAATTAGATTGCGTTTCTCTACCTCTAACCCCCAAGATATGGCAATTAGTGTTTTGCATACAATGGCCAAACATAAAAATATTTGCGATTATATTCACTTACCTGTTCAAAGTGGAAGTACGCGTATTTTAAAAGAAATGAACAGACAACATACTCGAGAGGAATATTTAGAGTTAATTGATAATATTCGTAAAATATTACCAAACTGTGCGATCTCTCAAGATTTAATTACTGGATTCCCGACTGAAACCGAAGAGGATCATCAAGACACTTTGAGCTTAATGGAATACGTAAAATACGATTATGGCTATATGTTTGCCTACTCTGAAAGACCCGGGACGTTAGCTGCTAGAAAAATTGAAGACGATGTTCCAGATAATATTAAAAAAAGAAGATTGGCTGAAATTGTTGCATTACAGAGAAAGCACTGTGCCTTCAGAACGGAAGCATTTGTGGGTAATATTTTCGAAGTACTCATAGAAAAAGAATCTAAAAAAAGTGATCAGCACTGGGCTGGAAGAACTTCACAAAATACCATGGCAGTTTTTCCAAAAAGAAATTATAAGGTAGGAGAATTTGTAATGGTAAAAATAACAGATTGTACAAGTGCTACACTCATTGGAGAGGGCGTTGGTTATTCTGATAATAATTAAACTATTTTCATAATAAGTATACTATGGAATCAATACAAGCAACTAAACAACGATTCGGAATAATAGGAAATGACCCTAATTTAAACAGAATCATTGAAAAGGCAATACGGGTAGCCCCAACTGATATATCAGTGTTGGTTACAGGAGAAAGTGGGGTGGGTAAAGAAAGCATCCCCAAAATCATACACTCTTTATCCCATCGAAAACACGGTAAATATATCGCTGTAAACTGCGGAGCTATTCCAGAAGGAACCATAGACAGTGAATTGTTCGGTCATGAAAAAGGAGCTTTTACAGGAGCTACTGCTACAAGAAGTGGCTATTTTGAAGTGGCAGACGGTGGAACTATATTTTTAGATGAAGTGGGCGAATTACCTCTTCCTACCCAGGTTAGACTGTTGCGTGTTCTTGAAAATGGGGAATTTTTAAAAGTTGGTTCTTCAAAAACTCAAAAAACAGATGTTCGTATTGTAGCAGCTACGAATATTAATATGTCAGAAAATATTAGCCAAGGGAAATTCCGAGAAGACCTTTATTATAGACTAAGTACTATTGAGATTAATTTACCCCCCTTACGAGAACGCTCTGGAGACATTCATTTAATCTTTAGAAAATTTGCTTCCGATTTTGCACAAAAATATAAAATGCCAACAATTCGACTCGACGAAAAGGCAACTGAACTTCTGCTAAAATACCATTGGGGTGGGAACATTCGCCAACTAAGAAATGTGGCTGAACAAATTTCTGTGCTCGAAAAAGATAGAAATATATCGTTCCAGACCTTAAAAAATTATTTAAAAGATGTTGGCAGCAATCTTCCTGCTGTGATTAGCTCAAAAAAAACTAAAAGTGATTTTAGTAACGAAAGAGAATTACTTTATAAAGTACTTTTCGATATGCAACGAGATTTAAACGATGTTAAAAAACTAACATTAGAATTAATGAAATCAGGTAATAATAAGGACGTTCAAGAGCAACATTCAACTATTATTGATAAAATGCACAACGATACGCAAAGCTCAGAAAAAACGCTAGCAAACTTATCTGATTCAAGCTATGTAGCCCCTGTAAAAAATGTTGAAGTACTTAATATTTCCGAAAGTGTTTCAGACAATTATTCGCAACCTACAGAAGAAAACAGTAATTACACGTATGCTGAAGATATTGAGGAAGAAGAAAATCTATCCATACAAGAAAAAGAATTGGAATTGATAAAAAAATCTCTTGATAAATATCAGGGAAAAAGAAAAGATGCTGCAGAAGAGTTGGGGATTTCAGAACGAACCCTTTATCGAAAAATAAAGCAATATAATTTATAAATAAATCTCATATTTGTAGTAGCGCATGAAAAATATTAAAAAAATAATTGCATTTTTCTTTATCATCTGTTCTTTTCAAAGTTGTGGGACTTATTCCTTTACTGGCGCAGATATCGATTATTCTACGATAAAAACGTTTCAAGTAAATTATTTTAAAAACAACGCGCCAATTGTCGAACCAGGTATTGATAGAGATTTCACGTTAAAATTACAAGATATTTTATTAAATCAAACAAGTTTAGATCTAGTAAATAGTAGTGGGGATCTAATTTTTGAAGGAGAAATTGTAGAATATTACATTGCTCCTATAACCGCTACCTCGCAAAGTACTGCTGCCCAAAACAGATTAACTATAAGTATTAATGTTCGATTTTATAACACCAAAGAAGAATTAAAAGATTTTGACCAACGTTTTTCTTTTTATTTTGATTATGGAGGGAGCTCACAATTGGTCGGATCCCAAAAAGAGGAAGCTATCGGCGTTATATTTGAAAGAATTACACAAGACATTTTTAATGTATCTTTAGCAAATTGGTAAAACTTAAATGAATAAAAAAACGTTCATATCGCTCTTAGCTAGTCCGGAAAAAATAAGTCAAAAAAACCACCTTGGACTAGCAGACATGATTGAAAAATATCCTTTTTTTCAAACGGCGCGGGTGCTTCATTTAAAAAGTTTAAAAAAATCAAATAGTTTATTATACAACGACGCTTTAAAATTAACTGCAGCATATACCACTGACAGAAATATTCTTTTTGAATACATTACCTCCAATTTTTTTATTCAAAACGAGATTTCTAACACCATACAACAACAAGAAAATTCCTACCTTAAATTAGAGGTAACGTCCGAAGATTTGTCGGAGCAGATTAGCAAAGAAATTGATCAGCAACTAAAAGCTGAACTAAAAAAAGCAGACGCTATATTAAATCCAGATTTATTTCATAGAAGAAAAAAATCCATCGAGAAATTAACAAAAAGTAACGATGCAGTAATCAAGGAACCTGATAGTGAAATTATAAACACTGAAATGGTAAAAAATAAACCTTTAAATTTTACCAAAGAAGATTCTTACTCATTTTCAGAGTGGTTAAAACTTACAACTGCTCGACCTATCATTAGAGAAGAAACAAAAAAAACATCCAATCCATTAAACTCAAATTTTGATTTAATCGATAAGTTTATCCAAGAAAATCCAAAATTAAAACCCTCAAAAAGCGCTATTACCGACGATCGTGAAGAGACTTTAGCCCATCACATCATACATGCCCCGGAAACCTTAATGACTGAAACTTTGGCTAAAGTTTACTTGCAGCAAAACAATTATCACAAAGCATTGCAGGCCTACAAAATATTAAGTTTGAAATATCCCGAAAAAAGTGGTTTCTTTGCAGACCAAATTCGGTTAATAAACAACTATTTAAATAAAAATTAATAATGAGCACATTTACAATATTCATAGGATTGATAATTTTTGTAGCATTTTTACTAGTAGTAGTAATTATGGTACAAAATCCCAAAGGTGGTGGATTATCTTCATCTTTTGGTGGTGGTGGAACACAACAATTAGGCGGCGTTCAAAAAACAACTGATTTCCTTGACAAAAGCACTTGGACTCTAGCAACGCTATTGCTGGCGTTGATTTTACTTTCTAATGTATCAATAATGAGTGGGTTAGAAAATTCTGGTTCCAAAGCGTTTGATGAAAATGCAATAGAAAATGCATTACCACCAGTAGATGCTTTACCACAAGAAACTTCAGAAAAAAATAATTAATAATAGTTTTCCAAAAAACTAAAAAATGCCAGCTTCTGACAAGCTGGCATTTTTTTTTGGATTGTCGTCAAAAATAATAACTGGCACACTTTTAGATTAATTAAAATAAAATATTACAATAATAATTAAAAATAACATTGAAAATGGCATTAAAAATTCAACCTCTTTCAGATAGGGTTTTAGTAGAACCACAAGAAGCAGAAACAAAAACAGCTTCCGGTTTATATATCCCAGATTCTGCAAAAGAAAAACCTCAACAAGGAAAAGTAGTGGCAGTGGGTAAAGGAAAAAAAGATCATAGCATGACTGTTAAAGTTGGTGATATTGTTCTTTATGGAAAATACTCAGGAAGTGAATTAAAGTATGAAGGTAATGATTACCTAATTATGCGAGAAGAAGATATTCTTGCAATTATTTAAAAAAAACAATAAATCGCCCAGTCATTGGGATTAAAAAGTATAAAATATTATGGCAAAAGATATAAAATTTGATGTTGAAGCACGTGATAGTATAAAACGTGGTGTAAATGCGTTAGCAGATGCAGTTAAAGTAACTCTAGGTCCTAAAGGCCGGAATGTAATCATAGGAAAGTCATTTGGTGGACCTCAAATCACCAAAGATGGAGTAACGGTCGCTAAAGAAATAGAATTAGAAGATCCTCTTGAAAATATGGGAGCACAAATGGTGAAAGAAGTAGCTTCAAAAACCAACGACTTAGCTGGTGATGGAACTACTACTGCCACTGTATTAGCACAAGCTATCGTAAAGGAAGGTTTAAAAAATGTTGCGGCTGGTGCTAACCCGATGGATTTAAAAGCAGGTATCGATAAAGCTGTTGCGGTTATCACAGAAAACCTAAACAAGCAATCAAAAAAGGTAAGTAATTCCTCAGATATGATTAAGCAAGTAGCTTCAATATCTGCTAACAACGATGGCCTCATTGGTGATTTAATTTCTGAAGCCTTTGACAAAGTTGGAAAAGAAGGTGTCATCACTGTTGAAGAATCTAAAGGAACAGAAACGTATGTTGATGTTGTAGAAGGAATGCAGTTTGATAGAGGTTATTTGTCTCCTTATTTTGTGACAGATAGCGAGAAAATGCAAACCGAGATGGAAAGTCCAATGATTTTATTGTATGACAAGAAAGTATCGACAATGAAAGATTTACTGCCTATCCTAGAACCAGTTGCTCAGCAAGGTAAATCTCTTTTAATTATCGCTGAAGACGTGGACGGTGAAGCATTGGCTACTTTAGTAGTGAATAAATTAAGAGGTTCTTTAAAAATTGCTGCAGTAAAAGCTCCAGGATTTGGTGACAGACGTAAAGCAATGCTAGAAGACATCGCTATCTTAACTGGTGGAACCGTTATTTCTGAAGAATTAGGATTTACCCTAGAAAATGCAACTTTAGAAATGCTCGGAACTGCTGAAACGGTAACTATTGATAAAGACAACACAACGATTGTAAAGGGCGCTGGAGCAAAGAAAGATATCAAAGCCAGAGTTAATCAAATAAAAGCTCAAATTGAAACAACCACGAGTGACTATGATAAAGAAAAGCTTCAAGAAAGACTCGCGAAATTAGCAGGAGGAGTTGCGGTGTTATATGTAGGTGCTGCCTCTGAAGTTGAAATGAAAGAGAAAAAAGATCGTGTAGACGATGCATTACACGCTACGCGTGCTGCTGTTGAAGAAGGTATTGTTGCTGGTGGTGGTGTTGCTTTAGTTAGAGCAAAATCAGTTTTAGAAAAACTCAACGCAAATAGCCTTGACGAGGTAACCGGCATGAACATTGTTGCTAGAGCCATTGAGGCTCCTTTGAGAACAATTGTTGAAAACGCTGGTGGAGAAGGATCGGTAGTAATCAATAAAGTTCTAGAAGGAAAGAAAAACTTTGGTTACGATGCAAAATCTGATCAATATGTAGATATGCTAAATGCAGGTATTATCGATCCTAAAAAAGTAACCCGTGTAGCGTTGGAAAATGCAGCCTCCGTAGCTGGTATGATTTTAACTACCGAATGTGCTTTAGTGGATATTAAGGAAGATACACCTCCAATGCCGCCAATGGGCGGCGGCGGCGGAATGCCCGGGATGATGTAAAATCATCATATTATAAAAACAAAAAGACCTCTAAAATTAGAGGTCTTTTATTGTATCATAAAAAGGGATCTTAATTCTCGTAATCGTCTTTAACTTCTTGATCTCGATACTTACAACAAGGATGTAAAGAAGCATAAGCTTCGTCTGTTGCAATAATTTCTTGTGTATCATGTCCAACAGCAGCTATACTTTCTTGTATAACAGTTAAGTCGGTTTTTTGCTCATTATAAATTAAACTTAATTCATGAGAATTCACATCCCAAACAGCAGACTTCACTCCTTTGGTTTTTATACATGCTTTTTCAATTCGATCTTTACACATTAAACAAACGCCATTCACTTCAATGATTGCTTTTGCATTTTTGTTTTGTGCAGTAAGTGCAACTCCTATGAATAAGAATAGACCTAATAAAACTAATTTTTTCATTTTTATATTTTTAATTTAATTTATATCGCAAACCAGCATAAAAGCTAACTCCAAAAATTGGACCATAAACAAACGTGGTATCAAATGTTGATTCAAACGGATTTTCACTATTTAAAATTGGATTGTCTTGTTTTTCATTTGTTAAATTTTCTCCTCCCAAATACACTTCAAAAGCAGTAGAAAACACTTTCGTTACTTGCGCATTTAAAGTAGCAACAGTGGGAGTTGTTTCTGGTAATTTATATTCAATAGGGTTCCCATAGGTAGAAGATAAACGTTGTTCTCCTAACCAATTAAAGGTCGTGTCAAATTTCCATTGAGCATCAGTATCTTGTCTTAAAGTTTCATAAGAAACATTTACAAAAACCCTATGTTTTGGTGTCAATGGTTTATCTAAGTTTCCTGAAATATAAGCTGTTTTAACATTATAATACTTATAAGCTGATCTAAAATCGAATCCTTCGATAATATTCATATTCAATTCAGCTTGAAAACTATTTGCAAAACTTTTTCCTTTTAAATTATAAAAATTAACTTCTCTAGGGTTTTCCCAATCCACTACAATTTGATTTACAAAATCGGTTCTATAATAATCGAATGTAATTTCAGATTTTTTACCAAACACATTAAATTTTTGTGAGAAAGAAATACCATAATTCCACGCAATTTCAGGATCTAATCCATAAATGTCACCATTAGAATCTAAAATATTTATTTGTCTCGAAGAAGCGAACATTTTTTGATTTTCTGCGAAAATATTGGCACTTCTCTTTCCTCTACCCGCAGAAATTCTAAAAGCCGAATCTTCCCAGGGAGTATATCGAGCATGTAACCTTGGTGTTAAGAATGTGCCCAGTAAATTAGAGGTGTCGATACGCAGTCCTGCTGTTAAATTTAAATCACCTAAATTATCATAAGAATATTCAAAAAATGCGCCAAAAGAATTTTCTGATCGTCGATAAATATTCGTATTTACTAGTTCGTTATAATCATCATAAGTAGCGCTAATTCCTGTTTTAAATTTATTTCTAGAATCTCCTATGATAGAATTAAACATTGCAGTAGCAAAAAAACTATCATGGGTAATATCATAAATGTTTAATCCAAAATACGATTGTTGCACATGGTTGCTATACGATGCTTGAACTCCAATACTCTGGTATGGAATTTCAGGATTTACATAACCAAATTTTGCAGAGCCTTCAATTCGTTGGGTATCAATTTCACTACCCCAATAATTGGTAGTTAATGGATCCCTATTTGGGTCAAAATCTATTTGCCCAGTTTGTTTTTCATCATTTAAAAATCTAATGTTTAAAAACCCTACGAACCCTTTTTCGTTATTAGTATATTGCCAACGATTCATCAAGTTTATTTGTTGTTTTAGGGGCATATCTAAAAACGTGTCTTTGTTTTTATCAAATTGTTGATTTCTTAAATCGCTGTGTAGATACAATCCTGTATCCCATTTATCGTTAATTTGTGTATTTAGATGAGTGTTTAATTCTAATCTCCCATTTAAATTCCCATATACATTTAAAAATAATTGATGGTCTCTAGAAGGTTTTTGTAACTCTGCATTTATCTGACCCGCTATACTTTCGAAACCATTTACAACACTTCCTGCTCCTTTGGTAATTTGAATACTCTCCACCCAAGTTCCGGGAATAAAACTCATCCCAAAAACTTGAGATGCGCCTCTTATAGACGGAATATTCTCAGTAGCAATTAAAATATAAGGACTGGTTAAACCAAGCATTTTAATCTCTCTAGTTCCCGTGAGAGCATCTGCAAAATTTACATCAATGGATGGATTGGTTTCAAAACTTTCAGATAAATTACAACA